>NZ_PXNU01000020.1:0-69623 GCF_041300735.1 Phaeobacter sp. SYSU ZJ3003
CAGCCCGGTAGCTCGTCAGGCTCATAACCTGAAGGTCGCAGGTTCAAATCCTGCTCCCGCAACCAACTTTAGCGAACACGCCGCACCCGAAAGGGCTGCGGCGTTTTTGTGTTCTACCAATGATTAACAGCCACATCGAACAATGGCGCGCTGGCAGTCTTCAATCGCGCTTGGACCTTTTGGGAAATTGAACTGAAACAAAGGGCCCGCAAAGTCGCGGGCCCTTTGTTTCGATCAAAATACAGCGCGGTGATCAGCTGGCCGCGGTGCCGTCTGCGTCCGCTTGCGGCAGGTCCCAGAACAGGCCGGTCATGCAGCGCAGCGCGTCGCGGCAGACGGGCTTCAGAACATGTTCGTTCGGGGCGTGTTGCGAGCATCCGCGATAGGAATGCGGCACCCAGACCGTCGGCAGGCCCAGGATATCGGCAAAGCTGTCGTTCGGCAGGGATCCGGCAAGGTTCGGCAGGATATGCGGTTTCTTGCCTGCGGTTTCGGTCAGCGATCCGGCCACGAAGGTCACCCAGGGGTGATCGGGATCCAGCCGGGTTGCCTTGAAGAAACCACGGTCATGCGGGGTGACCTTGATGTTTTCGAACCCGTGTTTGTCCAGATGGCGGCGCAGTGCGGGCAGGATGTCATCGGGATCAGTGCCCACCACATAGCGCAGCTGGCAGGTGGCGCGGGCGGTTGGGGCGATGGCATTGACTGGCGCTTCCGGCACGCCGCTGGTCATTGCAAGCACCGCGAAGGAGTTCCAGCCAAAGACTCGCTCAGCAGGGGTCAGCGAGGTCTCGCCCCAGTCGCTGTCGATCGCAGGGCCGCTGTCGCCCTTGAGCGGCAGGCCGTCCAGCGCGGCGCGCACGGTGTCGGTCAGGCTGTCAGGGCGCCATTCCGGGATCTGGATCTGGCCGCGGCGGTCGCAGATGGTGGTCAGCGCGTGGGCCAGAATCATCGCCGGGTCCGCCAGCAGGCCGCCCCAGTTGCCGGAGTGATGCGCACCCTCGCGCAGGTCGAGTTCAAGGTCGAAGCTGACACCGCCGCGCGAGCCCATGAACATGGTGGGGGTGTCGGGCTGCAGGCGCGGCCCGTCTGAGGCGATCAGAACGTCGGCCTTCAGGCGGTCCTTCTGCGCGGTGAAGAATTCCGGCAGACCGGCAGAACCGGTTTCCTCGGACATTTCAATCACGATCTTGACGTTGAAGCCAAGGCTGCCGCGTTCGGCCAGCACGGCCTCCAGCGCGGCGATATTGACCAGATGCTGGCCCTTGTTGTCGGCGGTGCCGCGGCCATAAAGCCGATCGCCTTCCTCGACCAGGGTGAAGGGGCCCAGCCCTTCGCGCCACTGTTCGGTCTGGGCGCGGATCACATCGCCATGGCCATAGGTCAGAACGGTGGTAAGGGCCGGATCCTCGGTCCGTTCGCCGACCAGGAGCGGGCCACCGGCAGGATCGGGGTTCGGGAAGATCTCGCAGGTAAACCCGGAGGCGGTGAGACGGGGCTCGATCACCTCGACAAGGTAGCGCATCAGCTCAGGCGCGGCCTCGGGGTTCTGGCTTTCGGTCGGGTAAGTGACCCAATGGGCCAGGTCGGATTGAAAGGTGCCTTCGTCAAAATAACTGCTGACACGGGAAATTGCGCCGTCGCGGCTGGTAGATGCGGTCATTTCTGCTCCACAGGTTCGGTAATGGCATCGCCCCAGGGCGACATGATTTCGGTGCAGCCGCTGTTGCGGCCTTCCTTGCGCTGAACGCCGGCCGGGCAGGCGAAGGCATAGGGGAAGACGGCGCGGCGGGTTGTGACCGTGTTGTGCTCGGCTTCAAGCGCGGCGATCACATCGGCGGGCAGGCTGTCGTCCGCGACCACGGTCTCCCCACCTGACACATCGATCCGGGGCTGGTGGAAAGCCTCGCCCACGTCCATGCCAAAGTCCGCCATAAAGGACGAAAGCTGCGCCACGGCCGAGACGATCTTGCGCCCGCCGGATGCGCCAAAGGCAAAACGGCTGCCGCTTTCTGTCTCGCCCAGGACCGGGCAGACGTTCATCAGGCAGCGTTTGCCGGGCGCCAGCGAGTTTGGTTTGCCCTGCTCGGGGTCGAACCACATGATGCCGTTGTTCATCAGCAATCCGGTCTGCGGCGACACCACGCGGGAGCCGAAGATCGACAGCAGCGTCTGGGTGTGGGACACCATGTTGCCGTGACGGTCCACCACCGAGAAATGCGTGGTGCAGCCGGGGGCATCCGGCGTTTCGCCATCATCGCCCATGCCTGACAGACGTTTGGCATAGGCCGCCTTCAGCGCGGCGGCATAGGCGGTATAGGCCTCTGCACCCGGTTGATCGCCGGGCGTCAGCGCCTCTTCGAGATGGGCAAAGGCATCGCGGAATGTCGGCCCCGCCGTCAGCCCCGGCATCACGTCGAAGCGTGTGTTGCGATAGGCAAAGGACAGTGGATCCTGCAGCTCTGCATGATAGCTGGCAAGGTCTTCGACCGAGAGCGATCCGCCCTTGGCCTGCACGTCGGCGGCCATGGCGGCGGCGATGTCACCTTCGTAGAAATCCCGCGCTCCGGCCTCGGCCAGCTGCGACAGGGTATCAGCCATCTTGGACATGTCGATGCGCTTGTCCGCGAGGCTGGTCCAGCCCGCGATGGTTGGCCATTGACCGTCCTCAAGGAACAGCGCCGCGGCGTCGGCGTCCTGCGCCAGCGCGCGGGTGGTCGAGGCGATGATCAGCGCCGCATACCAGTCCACCGCAAGCCCCTCGCGGCCAAGTGCGATGGCCGGTTGCAGCAAGTCCTTCCACGGCAGCTTGCCGAACCGCGCGTGGGCCTTGCCCACACCATCGACGGTGCCTGGCACCGCAATGGCGGTGGCGCCTTGCACGTTGCGGTCTTCGACGACCTTTTCCCAGGGGAAGAGATCGCCGGCCTTGCCTTCGCCGGACAGCGGATAATCGGCGACGTTCAGCCCCTTAGGCGCGCGCATGCCGTAGTTGAGTGCATAGGCGCGCCCTTCGTCAGCGCGCCAGAGCATGGCGGCGCCGCCACCGGCCGGGCCGCTCATCCAGGGTTCGACCACCCCGATGGCAAAGGAGACGGCGACGGCGGCATCCACCGCGTCTCCGCCTGCGGCCAGCACATCGGCCCCGATCCGGGCGGCGCGGCTGTGCTGGGCTGCGACGACGCCGTATTCGGTTTCGATCACCGTCTTGCGGGTCACCTGCGTCGAGGAGAGATTGGATATCATGTGAGTCTTCCTTTCTGTCCGATCAGGCCGCAGAGGTCTGGGCGCTGTCAAAGAGGTGGCATTCGACGCGGCCATCTTCGGTCGCAACGGTCTGCGGCGCAACCTGGCTGCATTGGGGCATTGCCTTGGCGCAGCGCGGGTGGAAATGGCAGCCTGATGGGGGCGCAATCGGGTTCGGGTAGGCCGCGCCCAGGTGGGTGTCCGGCACGCCCTTGTTGGGGTCCGGAGTCAGCACCGATTGCAGCAGCGCATCGGAATAGGGATGGCGGCTGCGGTCGAACAGGCCTTCAACACTGGCTTCCTCGACGATCCGGCCGAGGTACATTACCGCCACCCGGTTCGCGAGGTGTTCCACCACCGCAAGGTTATGGCTGATGAAAAGGTAGGTGAGGCCGAATTCACGGCGCAGATCTGCAAGCAAGTTCAAGATCTGCGACTGCACAGACACATCCAGCGCCGAGGTTGGCTCGTCACAGATGACGATCTCGGGCTTCATGATCAGCGCCCGGGCAATCGCCACCCGCTGCCGCTGACCGCCGGACATCTGGCTGGGGTAAGTATTCATCACCCGCGCGGGCAGGCCGACGATGTCCAGGATCTCGCGCACCGCCTTTTCTTGGCTGGCGCTGTCACCCACGTTGTGCACCCGCAGCGGCAAAGAGATGATGTCGTAGATGCTCTTGCGCGGATTGAGCGAGGAATAGGGATCCTGAAAGATCGGCTGGATGCGGCGGGCCAGTTCCGACCGGTTCTGAGCGCCGAGTTCCTTGCCATCCACCAGCACCTGACCCTCGGTAGGCTGTTCTAGGCCCAGCAGGATCTTGGCGAGGGTGGATTTGCCGCAGCCGGATTCCCCGACAAGGCCCAGGACCTCGCCGCGGCCGATCTTCAGCGACACGTCATTGACCGCCTTCAGCGGCTTGGGAGAGGAAAACATGCCCTGTTTGACCGAATAGGTCTTGGACACGTTGCGCAGTTCCAACACGGGAGTATCGCTCATGCGGGCACCTCTTCGGAGTTCTGGGCGTGGCCATTGGCGTGGACACAGCGGAAGTTGTGATCAGCACTGGCGTGTTCGCGCAGCGGGATCGGTTCGCGGCAGGCCGCGACTGCATGATCGCAGCGGGTGCGGAAAGGGCAGCCGGTCACATCGCCCACCAGTGAAGGCACGATGCCGGGGATGGTGCCGAGTTCGGCGCCGCGCTCGGTCTTGCCTGGCACCGGGATGCAGCGCAACAGGCCACGGGTGTAGGGGTGCGCCGGGGACTGGAAGACGGCGGTGGCGGGGCCGGTCTCGACCAGCTCGCCCGCGTACATAACCGCAACCTTGTCGGCGACGCGGGCCACCACGCCCAGGTCATGGGTGATGAGGATCATCGCCATGCCCAGTTCCTTTTGCAGATCGACCAGAAGCCGCAGGATCTGCGCCTGAATGGTCACGTCGAGCGCGGTTGTCGGCTCGTCCGCGATGATCAGCTCAGGCTCACACATCAGCGCCATCGCGATCATCACCCGCTGCCGCAAGCCGCCCGACAGCTGGTGCGGATATTGCGACAGGCGGCTTTCGGCGGCGGTGATGCCAACCTTTTCGAGCAGTTCCACCGCGCGGGCGCGGGCCTGATCCTTCGACACCGGCTTGTGCAGCAGCAGCGCCTCGGTAAGCTGGTCGCCGATGGTATAGGCCGGGTTGAGCGAGGTCATCGGCTCCTGAAAGATCATCGACATGCGAAGACCGCGCAGCTTGCGCATGCCGCGTTGGCTGGTCTTCATCAGGTCGATGCCGTCAAAGGACAGCTGATCCGCCTTGCGCGAGATCTTCTTGCCCAGAAGCCCCATGATCGCGAGCGAGGTCAGGGACTTGCCGGAGCCGCTTTCACCAACGATGCAGAGCGTTTCGCCCCGATTCAGGTCGAAGTCGATGCCGCGTACGGCGTGCAAGGTGCCGCCGCCGACGGGAATATCCAGCGTCAGGTTGCGGACAGAGAGTATCGGTGTGTCAGTCATGCCTGCCTCCCTCAGTTGCGGTTTTCAGGTGCGGTGACGTCGCGCAGACCATCACCCAGCAGGTTGATCGCCAGAACCAGCGCAAAGAGCACAAAGCCGGGGATCAGAACCAGCCAGGGTTCGAACAGCATCATCTGCTTGCCCTCGGAGACCATCAGGCCCCAGGAGGGCGTCGGCGGTTGCACGCCAAGACCCAGGAAGGACAGCGCCGCTTCGAGCAGGACGGCGTGGGCCATCTCTAGCGTCACGACAACGATCAGGTTGTTGACGATATTGGGCATGATTTCCGACATCACGATGCGGGTGTTGGAACAGCCGATGGCGCGGGCGGCGGCGACATATTCGCGGCCGCGCACCTGCAGGGTGGAGGAACGCATTACCACGGCGAAGCGATCCCAGAGCAGGAGGCCCAGAACGAGGATGACCACGGTGAGCGAGCCGCCGAAGATTGCGACCACGGCCAGTGCGACCAGCACCACGGGCATCGCCAGACGCACGTTGATGAGGAAGGTTACCACTGCATCGACGCGGCCACCGAAATAGCCTGCGGCCACGCCCATGGCGGTACCGATGAGGCCCGAGATCAGCGCCGCCACGACACCGATCATCAGTGATACGCGGGCGCCATAGATTAGGCGCGACAGGTAGTCCCGGCCAAGGTGGTCGGTGCCCAACGGATGTTCCCATGTGCCGCCAAGGAAGACCGGCGGTTCCATCCGTGCGAGCAGGCTTTGGGCATAGGGATCATGCGGCGCGATATAGGGGGCAAACAGCGCGACGATGACGAGCAGTGCGAGCACCACGCCGCCGATCAACAGGCCCTGATGGCCAAAGATACGCTTGCGCAGCAGCTGGCCTGGGGTCGGGCCGATAATGTCCTGAAGAAGAGGATCAGCAGTCTGGGTCATGTCATCCGGCCCTCATGCGGGGGTCCAGCCACGCGTTCAAAACGTCGGCAAGGAAGGTGAAAACGATATAGAACATCGAGAATACAAGGATCAGCGCCTGCACGGTCGGCAGGTCGTTGCGGCTGATGGATTCCCAGGCGAGGTAACCTGCGCCATGCAGCGCGAAGATGGATTCAACCACGATCGAGCCGCCCAGCATGAAGCCCATCTGCACGGCCGCCAGCGACACCACCGGGATGATCGCGTTGCGCAGCGCGTGTTTGAACATCACTAGCCCCTCTGGCGCGCCCTTGGCGCGGGCGGTGCGGATGTAGTCCGAGGACAGCACTTCGAGCATGCCTGCACGGGTCAGACGCATGATCGCGGGCATCGCGTAGTAGCCAAGCACGATGGTCGGCATCACGAAGTGCAGCGGCGTTGCCGTGCCCGAGGGCGGCAGCCAGCCAAGCTGGATCGAGAAAACCACGATGAGGATCAGACCGAACCAGAAGCTGGGCATCGCCTGACCGGCAACGGACAGGAACAGGGCCAAACGGTCGATCAGCGAGTTCGGCTTG
Organism: Phaeobacter sp. SYSU ZJ3003; assembly: GCF_041300735.1. Classification (NCBI taxonomy): domain Bacteria; kingdom Pseudomonadati; phylum Pseudomonadota; class Alphaproteobacteria; order Rhodobacterales; family Roseobacteraceae; genus Phaeobacter; species Phaeobacter sp. SYSU ZJ3003. The sequence continues at coordinate 6,716 of NZ_PXNU01000020.1, forward strand.
ATCGCGGCGGCCACGCCAAGCGGAACAGCGGTCAGCAGGGCAAAGGAAATGCCGCAGACACCCAGGGTCATGGTGATGGACAGGCGGTCCATGATCAGGCTCGCCACCGGCAGCTTGAAATAGTAGCTTTCGCCGAAATCGCCACGCAGGGCACTGACCAGCCAGTCCCAGTATTGAACCAGCATCGGGCGATCAAACCCGTAGATGCGGCGGATGGCTTCGACATCCTGATCGCTGGCATGTTCGCCCGCGATCGCCGTGGCGGGATCACCGGACAAAAACAGCAGGCTAAAGGAAATCAACGAGACCGTAAGGGCGACCAATATGGCCAGCCCGGCCCGCTTCAGTATGAAACGCAGCAAGGGGAACCTCATTTGCTGGGCAGGATAAGGGAGAACCACCCGGGCAGGGCGGGGAGCAGAGACGGCGGGGCCGGGGCCCCGCCGCAGGGATCAGCTTACTTCCATTCCATGTCGGTGAAGCGCAGAACTTCATCGGCAGTGGGGGTGTAGGCCACATCCTGGGAGAAGACGTAGTTGGTGTTGTAGGAGAACATCGGCACCCAATAGGCCTGATCCGCGATCTTTTTCAGTGCCTTGGAATAGTTTTCCTTGCGCACTTCGGGATCGGTGGCGCTGTCAGCGGTATCGAGCCAGCCGGCAACTTCTTCGTCGCGGGCATCGTCAAGCGAGCCGAGCTTGAAGAACTGGCTGGTGATCGCCGAGGTGTCGTTGATCGAGTAGGAGCCCCAGGTCTGGAAGGAGACCGGCGTGCCGCTCTTCATGCGCAGTTCGCGCAGGGCAGAGTACTGCAGCATCTTGAAATCGGTGTCGATGCCGACAGCGTTCAGGAAGCTGGAGATCGCTTCGGCGTAGTCGCGGTTGCGGTAGGCGTAGAACTCGGTCTTGAACCCATCGGGGTATCCCGCTTCGGCCAGCAGGGCCTTGGCTTTTTCGACGTCGTATTCATAGGAGACCACATCCTGATCGCAGCCGAACTGGCTGGGGAAGCAGGCGGTGGAAATCACTTGGCTCTTACCTTTGAGCAGCGCCGAAACCAATGCCTCGCGGTCGATGGCATGGGCCACCGCGCGGCGCACGCGTACGTCGGTGAAGGGGTTGTCTTCACCGGTGCGACCGGCGGCATCCAGCGTCAGATAACCGATGCGCATGGTGCTTTCGTTGGCAACGGTGAACTTGCCCATCTGCTCCAGCTTTTCCGCCAGATCAGACGGCACCTGCCAGATCAGATCCAGCGAGCCGTTGAACAGTTCCGCCATCTGCGTGTTCACATCGGGGATGGTGCGGATGTCGACGGTGCCGACTTCGGGCTGGCCTTTGGGGCTGTCGTGGTAGCCTTCGTATTTCTCCAGCACGAAATGCTTGCCCGGGTCGACCGAAACCACTTTGTAGGGACCGGTGCCGACGGGCTCCAGGCCCATGCCCGAGGGACCGACTTCGGCGTAATATTCATTCGGATACATCGAGACCGGACCGGAGAGGAATTCGATCGCGGCGGGGAAGGGGGCCTTCAGGTTAATGCGCACGGTGTACTGGTCGATCTTCTCGGCCGATTTCATCCAGTTGACGTTGCGCTGGGTCTTCACGCCGTTCTGTTCTTCGGCAACGAAGTTCACGGTGTAGACCACATCGTCCGCATCAAAGGGTTCGCCGTTGTGGAAGGTCACGCCTTCACGCAGTTTCAGCTCCAGCGTCAGATCGTCGATCCACTCCCACGAGGTTGCAAGGTTACCCTTGTATTCGTTGGTGATGGGATCGCGGTAGATCAGACCGTCCCAGACCGCGCGCTGCAGCACAACGCCTTCACGGGAGGAGTTGAAGTAGCTGTCGACGTTCTCCAGCTCTTTGGTGAAGGCCACATTCAGCACGTCTTCGGACTTGTCTGCATGCGCAGCTGCAGCGCTGAGCGCAAGAACGGTCGCGGGGATCAGAAAGCGTTTCATGTTTACTCCATGTTGACCTGAAGGGCTGCCATAGGGTGCAACAGTACTCAGGGTTTGACATTGGTATTATTATATGATACTCACTATCACAATAATGTCATAAGAGGGCAGGCTGTCCCATGTCGTCAAGTCGAAAAATGTCCGGTGACGCCGGTGGCGATAACAGTGCTACCCCCCGGAAGCAGGACACGCTTTATGTGTCTTCTCTGGCCAAGGGTCTGAAACTACTTAAAATATTCGGCCGCAACCATACTGAGTTGTCGCTGACCGAACTGGTCAAGCTCAGCGGAATGGACAAAAGCGCGGTGCAGAGGCTGGCCAATACCCTGGCGGTCGAAGGCTTTCTCAACCGGGATCCGGTGACCAAGAGATTCCGTCCGACCCATGCCTGGCTCGGGCTGGCCTATGCCTATTACTGGTCCGATCACCTGGTGGCGCTGGCGATGCCAAAGCTGATCGAACTGTCACAGCGGCTGGGCGAGACGGTGAACCTGGCTGAAATCTCCGGTACCAATATCGTCTATGTCACCCGGCTGCCCTGCCAGCGGACCAACTTCGAAGCGATGCTGGTCGGGCGCAGCCTGCCAGCGCTGTCCACTTCGCCCGGGCAGGCGATTCTGTCCACCTGGGCGCCTGAGGATGTTGCGGAAGCACTGGAAAACTGGCCGCTGCGGCAGATGACCGCTCGCACCACCATGGACCGCGAAGAACTGGGACGGCAGATCACCCGAACCGCAGAACGTGGGTTCAGTCTGACAGAGGATCAGATGATTCTGGACGAGATCGGGATTTCAGCACCGATCCGCGGCCCCAACGGCATTGCCCGCGCGTCGGTGCAATGTTCTGTCTCTGCCTTCCACTGGACGATTGAGCGGGTCGAGCGCGAGTTGGTGCCTTATCTGCTGGATGTCGCAAACTCGATTACACCACCACACAGGTAACAACCGCGCCCGGTTTGGCCGTGGTCAAAGCCCCTACAGGCTGGCCATGATATCGCGTGCGGCTTCCATCGCCACCGGCGCGGCCTGACGTTCGAATTCGTCCTGCGACCATTCAGAGAGCGAGCCTGCAACGTGGATGGCGCCGATGGGGCGCCCGTCGCGTGAAATGCCGACGCCGATGGCGACTTCGCCGCGCAGGTATTCATCGACGATCACCGCATAGCCATTGGTACGTGCAATCCGGACCTGCTCCAGAATTTCCTCGGGATCGGTGCGGGTTGCGGCGGTGTATTCTATCAATTCGGACCTGCCCAGAACCTCCCGGACCTCATCATCGGTCATCAGCGACAGCGCCGCGCGCCCACCCGCCGTGGCAAAGGCCGGAACGCTGTGGCCGACAAGAGTGGCGTAAAACGTCTCGCGTTTGCTTTGGATGCGGAAGGCGTAAATCATCCGGGTGTCGTCAAACAGGCTGAGGTCGATGCGTTCCCGCAGGGAGCGGCGCAGCTCCAGCAGGACCGGCGTTGCCTTTTGCACCAGCGGGTCGAGCCGCAGCACATCCAGCGTGTGATCCAGAAGGCGCAGGCCGGGCAGATAGCCGCGATCATCCGAACTGCGCCGGACATAGTCCAGTTTTGCCAGCGTGTGGACGATGCGTTGGGTGGCGGAGCGATCCAGCCCCGACAGCTTGGCGATTTCACTGAGGCTAAGCGCCTTGTTGACCCCGTGAAAGGCCGCAAGGACCTGCATGGCCCGCGCCGCAGAACGCACAAAAAGCGCATCGCCCTCTTCTGCTTCGAATTTCAGCTCTTTGCCCGGGGTTGTTCTGACATTGGGTCGCATGAGTCCGCCTGAGTGTTGACGAATCCAAAATTGGATGTCTACGATTGATTCATGATACAACTGTATCACTATATAATACATTTAACAAGGTTGCCGTGGCGGCAACCTTGTTCTTTACGGAGTGATGACTGATGCGGGTCGCCCTGGCCGGATTTCTTCACGAGACGAACACCTTCGCGCCCAACCCCGCGGATCTACCGGCCTTTCAGCAGGGCGGCGGCTATATCCCGCTGACCGAAGGCGCGGCGCTGCTGGAGGCGGGCAAGGGTGTGAATCTGGGCATCAGCGGTGCCCTGACCGTCGCGGCAGAGCGCGGCTGGCAGGTGGAGCCGGTTCTATGGGCGGGGGCAATCCCGTCGGCGCAAGTGACCGAAGAGGCCTTTGAAAGCATCGCCAAACGCATCGTAGAGGGCATCCGGGCGGCCGGACCGCTGGATGGTGTCTTCCTCGATCTGCACGGCGCCATGGTCACCACTCATCTGGATGATGGCGAGGGTGAGCTTGCCACTCGTGTGCGGGCGGTCGTTGGACCGGATGTGCCGATTGCCGCGGCGCTGGACCTGCATGGCAATATCTCGCGGCGGCTGGTGGAAATGGTCGATGTGCTGACCGGTTTTCGCACCTATCCGCATGTGGACATGGCCGAGACAGGCGCCCGCGCGGCGCGGCTGCTGGATGATATCCTGCGCAGCGGAACCCTCCCGGCCAAGGCCTATCGCAGCCTGCCCTATATGGTGCCGATCTCGTTCCAGAGCACGACGATGGAGCCTGCCGCATCCCTTTATCGTTCGGTTGCGCAAATGGACGATGCGGGCACAGCGGCCTCCCTGTTTATGGGTTTCCCGGCAGCGGATATTCCTGACTGTGGCCCCTGCGCAATCGCCTTTGCCCCGACACAAAAGGCGGCAGAAGCTGCGGTCGATCAGATCGCGGCGGCCTATGGGGAGGCCGAAAGCGCCTTTGACAGCCGGACCTACACGGCAGCCGAAGGCGTCGCCGAGGCGCAGCGGCTTCTGGCCACAGGCGTCAAGGCGCCCATCGTTCTGGCCGATACGCAGGACAACCCCGGTGCTGGCGGCGCTGCCACCACAACAGGCATGCTACGTGCGCTGGTCGAAGCGGAGGCACAGAAAGCGGCCCTTGGCCTGATCGTGGACCCGGAATCTGTTTCGCGCGCCTTTGCTGCGGGGGAGGGAGCCAGCGTGAGGCTGTCCCTTGGCGGGCATCCCGACTTCCCTGAGGACGTGCCGTTTGAAACCGAAGCGGTGGTGGAGCAGCTGGTCACGGACAAGCTGCAGGCGACCGGTCCTTATTATGGGGGCACCTGGCTCGATCTCAGCCCCGCGGCCTGCCTGCGGATCGGCGGCGTGCGGGTGGTGGTCACCAGCCAGATTGCCCAGCTCGCCGACCGCGAGATGTTCCGCTTTGTCGGCATCACGCCTGAGGACCAATCCATTCTCGTTCTCAAGAGCTCAACCCATTTCCGGGCGGATTTCGATCCGATCGCCGGGAAAACCTTGGTTTGTCTGGCGCCGGGGCCGATGGCCTTCAGCCCGGCAGACCTGCCGTTCACGCGGCTGCGGACAGGCCTGCGCCTGTCCCCCAACGGACCCGTCTTCGGGTCCTGAACTCATACGGCGCCCTGCGCCCTGGTTTCGGCGGGTGTTTCGCCGGAGCCCAAAACCAAAAACAACAGAACCGTTCCTCCTCACAACAACAGGGAAAACAAGAATGAAAACACTTCGTCCCCTTTCCGCCCTGCGCGGCAGCATGGCTGCAACGCTGATGGCGGGTGCCACCATGCTGACACCGCTTGCGGCCCAGGCCGAAGAAGAAAAGGTGATCACGGCAGTGATGCACTCGGGCCTCCGTGTTCTGGACCCGGTGATTACTACTGCGCATATCACTCGCAACCACGGCTATATGGTCTATGACGTCCTGACCGCCGTTGATGAAAACTTCCAGCCGCAGCCCCAGATGGCCGAATTTGCGGTCTCTGACGACGGGCTGACCTATACATTCACCCTGCGCGACGGGCTGAAGTTCCACGATGGCGCGCCGGTCACCGGTGAAGATGTTGTTGCCTCGCTGACCCGCTGGGGCAAGCGTGACAGTGGCGGTCAGATGATTTTTGACGTCACTGCAAGCCTTGAGGCGGCCGACGACAAGACCGTCGTTTGGACCCTGTCCGAACCTTTCCCGCCGCTGATGAACGTGATTTCCAAACAGTCGGCGGTTCCGCCCTTCATCATGCCCAAGCGGGTGGCAGAGACCTCGGCGGATGAGACCATCACCGAATATGTCGGCTCCGGTCCCTTCGTGTTTGAAACCGATGAATACGAACCCGGCGTTTCGGTCACCTACAGCAAGTTCGACGGTTACGTGCCGCGCAGCGAAGAAGCGAGCTGGATGGCTGGCGGCAAGGTCGTGAACGTCGACAAGGTGGTCTGGACCACCATGCCGGACTCGCTGACCGCCATCAACGCGCTGGCTGCCGGTGAAATCGACTACCTTGAACAGGTTCAGGTCGACCTGCTGCCGATCCTGCAGACGGCCCCGGAAGTCACCGTCGAAACCCGCGACCCGCTGGGTTATGTGACCATCGGCCGCCCGAACTTCCTGCATGCGCCGTTTGACAATCCGAAGGTCCGTCAGGCCGCATTGGAAGCGCTGAGCCAGGAAAACGTGCTGGCGACCATGATGGGCGATCCGTCCTACTACAAGGTCTGCGGTGCGATCTTTGGCTGTGACACGCCGCTGGGCGACGAGGCCGGTGCCGAAGCGATCACTTCCGGCGCACATCCGGACAAGGCAAAGGCCCTGCTGGAGGAAGCCGGTTATGATGGCACCCCCATCGTTCTGATGGCGCCGACCGACGTGGTCAGCCTGTCGAACCAGCCGGTGGTTGCGGCGCAGGCCCTGCGCGAAGCGGGCTTCAACGTCGACATGCAGCCGATGGACTGGCAGACCGTTGTAAACCGTCGTGCCCAGCAGCTGCCCCCGGCAGAAGGTGGCTGGAACATCTTCTTCACCAACTGGATGGTGCCTGAAATCTCGGACCCGCTGATCAACGTGATGGTCAACGGCCGTGGCGACGATGCCTGGTTCGGCTGGCCTTCGGATGAGAAGATCGAAGCCCTGCGCTCCGACTTTGTCGCGGCGGCCTCCGATGCGGAACGCAAAGGGGTTGCGGTGAAGATCCAGGAACACGTGATGGACAACGTGAACTACATCCACCTTGGCGAATACACCATGCCGCAGGCACGCCAGAACGCGATCCAGAACATGATCCCCTCGCCGGTTCCGGTGTTCTGGAACGTGACCAAGGAAGACTAATCCCTCCCCCGACTTCCGGGGCGCGCGGAACTTTCCCGCGCCCCGGCTTTTCCACACTAATTCAAAAGGTAGCTGTCTATGCTCAGCTATATCCTGAAGCGCGTCCTGGCGACCGTTCCAGTTATGATCATCGTGGCCGTCTTCGTCTTTCTTTTGCTGCGGCTGACACCGGGCGATCCGGCAGCCATTCTTGCAGGCGACGCCGCCACTCCGGCGCAGCTTGAACGGATCCGCGACAATCTTGGCCTCAATGACCCGCTGCATGTGCAGTTCTTCACCTGGACCGGGCAGATGCTCCAGGGCGATCTCGGGACCTCCCTGATTTCCAACACCTCGGTGGCCGACATGATCGGGGACCGCCTGTGGCCGACCATCAATATCGCCCTGATGACCATCATCATCTCGGTCCTGTTGGCCGTGCCGATGGGGGTGATCGCCGCCTGGCGCCACCGGACCTGGGCCGATTTTGCGGTGATGTCCTTCTCTGTCCTCGGCTTTTCGGTGCCGGTCTTCGTGATCGGTTATGTGTTGATCCAGATCTTTGCCATCGAACTGCGCTGGGTACCTGTACAGGGCTATGCCTCGCCGACTGACGGGCTGGGCGATTTCTTCATCCGCGCCATCCTGCCCTCGCTGACACTGGCGACGATCTATGTGGCGCTGATCGCGCGCATGACCCGCGCCTCCATGCTTGAGGTGCTGGGAGAGGATTACATCCGCACCGCCCGCGCCAAGGGCGTGCGCGAGAACACCGTGCTGTTCCGCCATGCGCTGCGCAATGCGGCGGTTCCGATCCTCACCATCATCGGTACCGGTTTTGCGCTGCTGATTTCCGGCGTGGTGGTCACCGAAAGCGTGTTCAACATCCCCGGGATCGGGCGTCTGACTGTCGATGCCATCCTCGCGCGTGACTACCCGGTGATCCAGGCGATGATCCTGCTGACGGCGGGCATCTACGTGCTGGTGAACCTTCTGGTGGACATCTCCTATTCCTTCTTTGACCCGAGGATCCGTTACTGACATGACCGATCATTCTTCCTCCAGTCAGAGCGCCTTTCAGCCGCTGATCCGCCTGTTGTCGCTGCCTGCGGGCGCTCGCCTTGGGCTGGGGCCGATGCTGGCCGCGCTGATGCTGACGCTCATCGTGCTGGCCGCGCTTTTGGCGCCGCTGTATGTGCCCTATGATCCGCTTTCGATGGATGCATTGGCGCGTCTGAAACCGCCGTCAGAGGCACATATACTGGGCACCGACCAATACGGCCGCGACATCTTTAGCCGGGTGATGACCGGCGGCCGCGTGTCGCTGCTTATCGGCGTGGGCGCGGCCGTGGTCAGCGTCGCCATCGGCCTTGCCATCGGTCTGGTCGCGGGCTTCTTCCGCGCTGCCGACGGGGTCATCATGCGGATCATGGACAGCTTGATGGCGATCCCCGCGATCCTGCTGGCGATTGCGCTGGTGGCCCTCAACGGGCCGAGCCTGCATTCCGTCATCCTCGCTATCACCATCCCCGAGGTGCCCCGCGTGGTGCGGCTGGTGCGCTCGGTCGTGCTGAGCGCGCGCGAGGAACCCTATGTGGAGGCGGCCATCGCGCTGGGCTCTTCGATGCCTAAGATCCTGATCCAGCACCTGATGCCGAACACATTGGCGCCGCTGATCGTGCAAGGCACCTATATCTGCGCCTCCGCGATCCTGATCGAAGCGATCCTCAGCTTCCTGGGCGCTGGCGTTTCCACCGAGATCCCGACCTGGGGCAATATCATGGCCGAGGGGCGGACCTTCTTCCAGATCAAGCCGGGTCTGATCTTCTGGCCCGGGGTGATGCTGTCGCTCTGCATCCTGTCGATCAACCTTCTGGGCGATACCGCGCGTGACCTTCTGGATCCGCGTCTGAAGAAACGGGAGGCATAAGATGCAGTTCAAATCCAAGGACTTCTCGCAGGCGGAACAGGTTCTGACCATTCGCGGCCTGACCGTCGGCCTCAGCGGGACCAGCATGACCGATCCGGTCCTGCGCGGCATCGATATCGATATCCGCGCTGGTGAAACCCTGTGCCTGGTGGGCGAAAGCGGCTCGGGCAAATCGGTGACGTCGCTGGCGACCATGGGGCTGTTGCCCAAGGGCGCGCTTGAGATCACCGGCGGGCGCATCGATCTCAAGGAGGTGGAGATCACTGCCGCCAGCGGGTCGCAGATGCGCGAGCTGCGCGCCAAACGCGTGGCGATGATCTTTCAGGAGCCGATGACGGCGCTGAACCCGGTGCTGCGGGTCGGTGAACAGATCGAAGAGGTGCTGAACATGCACACCGATCTGTCGGCAGCTGAGGCGAAGGCGCGCACGCTCGACATCATGGAGCAGGTGCATCTGCCGGATGTGCAGCGCATCTATTCTGCCTTTCCGCATCAGCTTTCGGGCGGGCAGCGGCAGCGGATCATGATCGCCATGGCGCTGGTGCTGGACCCGGATCTGCTGATCGCGGATGAGCCGACGACGGCACTGGATGTCACCACCCAGCAGCAGATCCTGAAACTGATCGCCGAGATGCAGGAGCGCCACGGCACCGCTGTTCTGTTCATCACCCACGACATGGGCGTTGTGGCCGAGATCGCTGATACCGTCTGCGTCATGCAGCAGGGCCAGATCGTGGAACGCGCGCCGATTGCCGAGCTGCTGACCGCGCCGCAGGAGGACTATACCCGCAAGCTGTTGCAGGCGGTTCCGAACCTGGCGCCCCGCGCCCCGCGTGCGCCCACGGGCGCTGAGCCGGTGCTGAAAGTCGGCGGGCTGGAAAAGGTCTATGGCGGCGGCGGTGTCTTCCGAAAGAATGACGAGGTGCATGCCGCGCAGGATGTGAATTTCGACATTGCGCCGGGACAGACCCTTGGCATCGTTGGCGAAAGCGGTTCTGGAAAATCCACCGTTGCGCGCTGCATCATGCGGCTGATCGACCCGACAGACGGTTCGGTCGCGGTTGCGGGTACCGAGGTCGCGCGCCTAAGCCGCCGCCAGTTGCAACCCCATCGCAAGCATTTCCAGATCGTGTTTCAGGATCCCTATCGCTCGCTGAACCCGCGCTGGACCGTGGCGCGCTCGCTGTGTGAGGGGCCGATCAACTTTGGCACCTCGAAAGACGAAGCCATGGATCATGCCGGTGATCTGATGGAGCTGGTGGACCTGCCGCGCAACGCGCTTGACCGCTATCCTCATCAGTTCTCTGGTGGGCAGCGCCAGCGGATTGCCATCGCGCGGGCCGTGGCCATGCGGCCAAACCTTCTGGTGGCAGACGAGGCGGTTTCGGCGCTGGACGTGAGTGTACAGGCACAGGTGCTGGAGCTTTTGGACGACGTGCAGGCGCGTTTTGGTATAGGCATGTTGTTTATCACCCACGATTTGCGCGTGGCTGCCCAGATCTGCGACGATGTCATCGTCATGCAGCGCGGTCGCGTGGTGGAACAGGGCCGCGCCGCCGATGTGCTGGCGAACCCGGCCCATGAATATACCCAGAGCCTGATCGAGGCCGCTCCCGGCCGCCATTGGGACTTTGCCAACTTTCGCGCCCTTCCCGACGCGTCACAGATAGCAGGAGATTATGCATGAGCGTTCTTCCCAAGATTGAGGATTTCGCCGCCGAGCTGACCGCGATCCGTCAGGATCTGCACGCCCATCCCGAGCTGGGATTTGAAGAAACCCGCACCTCTGGCATCGTGGCAGAGCAGCTGCGCGCCTATGGCGTTGACGAGGTGCACGAAGGTCTGGGCGGTACCGGCGTTGTCGCGATCATCAAGGGGCAGGGGGGCGGCAACCGTCGCATCGGCCTGCGCGCCGATATGGATGCGCTGCCCATCGTCGAGGCATCCGGCGTTTCTTTTGCCTCGACCAACCCGGGCAAGATGCATGCCTGTGGCCACGATGGCCATACCACCATGCTGCTGGGGGCTGCGCGCTACCTGGCTGAAACCCGCGATTTCGACGGTACCGCCGTTCTGATCTTCCAGCCCGCCGAAGAAGGTCTTGGCGGCGCCCGCCGGATGATTGAGGAAGGCCTGTTCGAACAATTCCCGGTCGATGAGATCTACGGCATGCACAACAGTCCCAATGGCGAGCCGGGGCGGGTGGAGATCACGCCCGGACCGGCGATGGCCGGGGCCAGTTTCTTTGACATCACCGTCTCCGGCACCGGCAGCCATGCCGCCATGCCACACCAGTCGAGGGACCCGATCGTGATTGCCACCGCGCTGGTGCAGCAGTTGCAAAGCGTCGTCAGCCGCAACACGCCGCCCACCAAACCGTTGGTTCTGTCGGTGACCAAGTTCAATTCCGGCTCTGCCTATAACGTGGTTCCGGACAGCGCCAGCATCGCCGGCACCATCCGCTATTTCCACGCCGATGTGATCGAAATGGCCGAGGCCCGCATGAAGGAACTCTGCGCCGGTATGGCCGCGGCCTATGGGGTGGAGATCGAGGTGTCCCTGCGCAATGTCTTTGATGTGCTGCAGAACGATCCGGAGCTGTCTCAGGCCTATATCGAAGCTGCCGCAGACATCGTCGGCCCTGATATGGCGGTGATCACCGAAGATCAGGCGACTGGATCGGAAGACTTCGCCGATATGCTGCAGGTGGTGCCGGGCGCCTACTGCCGCGTTGGTCACGCGGGCACCGTGCCGCTGCACAACCCCGCCTTTGTGCTGGATGATGCGATCCTGCCTGTCGGCGCTTCGGTCTATGCGCGGATCATCGAAACCCGTCTGAAAAGGAACTGAGCATGACGAAAGATCCCTTGGATCTGCCCTTTGACGCGGATGAGATGCTCGAAGGGCTGCGGCTGTGGGTGGAAACAGAAAGCCCCACCTTCGACGCCGCGGCTGTGAACCGCATGATGGATGTGGCGCAGCACGATCTGGCGGCGCTGGGCGCACGGGTCGAGCGTATTCCGGGCCGTATGGGGCTGGGCGATAGTGTGCGCGCGACCATGCCGCATCCCCGCGCGGGCGAAGGTGGCATTCTGGTGCTAGGTCACCTTGATACCGTGCACCCGGTCGGTACGCTGGAAAAGCTGCCGTTCCGGCGCGAGGGCAACCTTTGCTATGGTCCCGGGATCATGGACATGAAGGGCGGCAACTACGTCTACCTTGAAGCCATGCGCCAGATCCTGGCAGCCGGGATCGAAACACCGCTGCCAGTGACTTTCCTTTTCACCCCGGATGAGGAAATCGGTACCCCAATGGCCCGCCGCCTGATCGAGATGGAAGCCGCGCGCCACCAGTATATCCTGGTGCCGGAACCCGCCCGGCCCGATGGTGGCGCGGTGATCGGCCGCTACGCGATTGCGCGTTTCAACCTGCAGACCAGAGGGCGGCCAAGCCACGCAGGCTGGGCTTTGTCCGAAGGGCGATCAGCTATTGCCGAGATGGCCCGCAACGTGGCGGTGATCGAAGGCATGACCAACGAGGACTGCACCTTCTCTGTCGGGGTGATCAACGCCGGGAAATGGGTCAACTGCGTGTCCTCTGTCTGCGATGCCGAGGTGCTGACCATGGCCAAAACGCAGGAACTGCTGGATGAGGGCGTCGCAGAGATGATGGCGCTGAACTCGACCGAGGGCGATGTCATCATGGAGGTGCGTCGCGGCGTCACCCGCCCGGTCTGGGAGCCAGATCAGCCCGGCACCATGGCGATGCTGGAAGTGGCGCGCGCCATCGCGGGTGACATCGGGTTCGAGCTGCCCGCAGGCTCTGCCGGGGGCGGATCGGACGGCAATTTTACCGGCTTCATGGGGCTTCCGACCCTCGATTCCATTGGGGTACGCGGCAAAGGTTTGCATACCCTGAACGAGCACATCGAGATCGACAGCCTCGTCGAACGTGCCCGACTGGCCGCAGGGCTGTACTGCCGTCTGGGCGCCTGATCCGGTCGCGCTGGGCTGCCGAATATTCCGGTTGCAAGATGTGATCCCCCGGCTTTGGAAAGAGTCGGGGGATTTTTAGTAAGACCCTGCAATACATGTATAAAAAATACTTGATTTTGCACATAAATTACTTGAGGCTTGAAATTTCAAGCATAAAGTAAACGCCAGATGGTCCGCCATCGCCAGGCCGCCCAAACAACAACCGGACGTTCCAAAAAAGTCCACCGGCGCGCCTGATTTCAGTCAGGGAGACACACATGACTTTCCGTTCATCTGCCGCCACCATTGCGCTTGTCGCGGCCACCGCTCTGGGAACATCTGCCGCGCAGGCAGAGGAGGTGTCGCTGCGGGCTGTCACCGCATTTGCTACCGGCACCACCTTCTCGCGCGATTTCGAAGCTTTCGTCGAATGGGTGAACGAGAACGGCAAGGGCGTGGTCCAGATCGAGCTTCTGGGTGGTCCCGAAGCCGTGCCGCCGTTCGAACTGGGCAACGCGGTGCAGGCTGGCATCGTCGATATTGCCAACAACACCACCGCCTACTACCCGAACCTCGTGCCCACCGGCGATGCCCTGCATCTGGCCCAGAACACCATTCAGGAGCAGCGTGAAAACGGCTGTTATGAACTGGTCGACAGCATCCACCAGGACCAGATGAACGTGAAATATCTCGCCCGCGTCGGCGATCACATGAACTATCACCTCTATCTGACCAAACCGCTGGAAGGCCCCGACCTGACCGGGCTGACGCTGCGCACCACGCCGGTTTACCGCGCCATGTTCGAGAAACTGGGCGCCACGCTGGTCCGCACCGCCCCGGGCGAGGTCTATTCCGCACTGGAGCGCGGTGCGATCGACGGATACGGCTGGCCCAGCCAGGGGGTTCTGGATCTCGGCTGGCACGAACAGACGGCTTATCGCGTCGATCCGGGGTTCTATCAGGTCGATGTCAACTTCCTCGTCAATCTCGACGCTTGGAACGGTCTGGATGACGAACAGCGCGCGCTGCTGGAAAAGGGCGCGGCCTGGATCGAAGAGCAGAACGCCATGAACGTCGAACGCAACGCGGCCGAGGCAAAGGCACAGGCAGATGCCGGTATCAAGACGCTGACCTTTGAAGGCGAGGCCGCCGCGACCTGGAACACCACCGCTCAGGAAGAGGGCTGGGGCGAGGTCATGAAGATCGACGCTGATCTTGGCGCAAAGCTGCAGGCCTGCCTGCTGAAGTAACACGAGAGGGGCGGCTCTGGTCGGGGCTGCCCCTCTTCAGAGCCGCCCCCAACCGGAGCCGCAATGACACTGTTAGACAAACCCTTTTCGGCGTTGCTGCGCGCCTTGGCCGTGCTGAGCGCGGGCCTGATCGCGGCAATCACGCTGGTGATCCCGCTCAACGTTGTTCTGCGCAATCTTGGCCTGCCGGTGATCTACGGCGCGCTTGATGCGATTGAATACGCCTTGATGGTGGCAACCTTTCTGGCGGCGCCCTGGGTGCTGCACATCAATGCCCATGTGCAGGTCGATCTGATCACTCGCGCCCTGCCGCCTGCCGCGCGGCGCGGCGCATTGGTGATGACCTGCCTGATCGGCGCGGCGACCTGCGCGGTGATGGGCTGGTACGCGTTCGAGGCGCTTATGCAATCGCAGGGCCGCGGCTCCATGGTGCGCACGGCCTTCACCTTCCCCGAATGGTGGACCTTCATCCCGCTGCCCGCGTCGATGCTGCTCTGTACCCTTGAATTCCTGCGCAAGATTGCGCGCCCGGTGCAGGATGATGCGCCGCTGACTGGCCTCTGAAAGACCTGCTGATGGATTGGATTGTTACGCTTTCTTGGATGCTGGGCGGTCTGGCCGCACTGCTCCTTCTGGGGTTGCCGGTGGCCTTTGCCTTTATCACCGTGACCATGATCGGAGCCTTTGAAATCCTCGGCGGAGATCGGGGCCTTTTGCAGCTGGCGCGCAATGCCACGCAATCGGTTGCGAATTTTCAGATGGCGCCGATTCCCCTGTTCATCCTGATGGGGGAGCTCCTATTCCAGACCGGCATCGCCCATCGCGCCATCGACGCGATCGAGCGGGTGGTGACCCGGGTGCCCGGGCGCCTGTCGGTGGTGACGGTGTTTGGTGGTACGATCTTTGCGGCGCTGTCCGGATCGACGATCGCCAATACGGCCATGCTCGGCTCGACCATGATGCCCGGCATGCTGAAACGCGGTTATCACCCGACCATGGCCATGGGGCCGATCATGGCATCGGGCGCCATCGCCATGCTGATCCCACCCTCGGCCCTTGCGGTTCTGGTGGGCAGCCTTGCGGGTATCTCCATTTCTGGTCTCCTCGTCGCAGGCGTTATCCCGGCCTTGCTGCTGGCGGGCTCTTTCGTGGCTTATATCATCCTTCGCAGCCTGATGGACCCGCGGGTCGCGCCGCCGGATGACCTGCCGACGATGTCCCTATCCGAACGGTGGCGGCCTTTCCTGATCTACGTGGCACCGCTCAGCGCCTTGTTCGCGGTGGTGATCGGCAGCTTGCTTCTTGGGATTGCGACCCCGACCGAATCCGCTGCCTTGGGGTGCCTTGCAGCGCTGGGCGCAGGGGCCGCCTACCGGGCGTTGACGTTCGAGAAGATCGGCAAGGCCCTGATCGAGACGGTAAAGCTGTCGGTGATGATCCTGTTCATCATGGCCGCCAGTCAGACCTTTTCGCAGATCCTGTCCTTCAGCGGCGCCACCAACGGATTGATCAAGGCGATCAACGCGGTGGATCCGACCCCGGTTGGCGTGCTGATCGGCATGATCGTGATCCTGTTGCTGCTTGGCTGTTTTATCGATCAGGTCTCGATGCTGATGGTGACGGTGCCGGTCTTCGTGCCACTGGCGGCGCAACTGGGGATCAATGATCTGGTGCTTGGGGTTGTCTACCTGCTGACGATGGAGATCGGCCTGCTGACGCCGCCATTCGGCCTGTTGCTGTTCGTGATGCGCGGGGTCGCCCCTGACGGGATCGGCATGAAGCAGATCTATGCAGCCGTGACGCCGTTTCTGGTGATCAAGCTCGCGATCCTTGCGCTGCTTGTTTGGCAGCCTGCAGTGGGTACATGGCTGCCGGGGCTGATGATGGATTAAGGCCCTGATTTGGCGCATTTTTTGAAAAGTGAAGGGGGCCAGCGTTCTGCTGGCTCTCATGCTATTAAGGGGCCGGTTTGGCATCAAAGACAGAACCAGATGGTCCCATCAATATCGCTAGACCTTGCTGGGGCTTGCGGCCCGGGCTGCGAGGTTGGTCAAACAGTCTGACAGGTCCTGAAACCGGATCGGCTTGGTCAGAACATCATCGAAACCGGCGGCCTTGAGCTCTTCGATCTGATGCGGCATCGCGTTGGCCGTGAAGGCGACGGAAGGCGGCATCTCTCCGCCCGTGTCCGCGACGTGTCGGTGGATCTTGGCAAGCGCCTCAAGACCGCTGAGCCGCGGCATTGATATATCGAACAGCAGACAATCGACCTCCTGCGCCTGCCAGGTATCGAGTGCCTCTTGCCCGTCCGAACACATGATCGGGTCATGGTCCAATTTGGACAGCATCTTTTTCAGGATCAGACGGTTGGTGGCGTTGTCCTCGGCAACGAGGATGCGCATCGGAGCGGCAGGGTGGGAGGTGGTCGCGATGACAGCCGTTGGCGTCTCTTTTGCCTCAGTGGGGGCAGTACCGCGTTGCAGCGGCAGGATGACACGCGCTTCGGTCCCGCGTCCCTGCTGCGACTCTATCTGAAAATCGCCGCCCATCATCTCGGTCAGCTCGGTGACGATTGCCAGCCCCAGACCGGTGCCGCCAAATGTTCGGGTGATCGAGTTGTCGGCCTGTTCGAACTTGTTGCGCACCCGGCGCAGTTGTTCTGGCGTCATGCCAATCCCGGTGTCGCAAACGCAAAGGTGCAGATTGCCTTCCGTGGACACCTTGCCTGTCAGGGTGACGTGGCCCTGATCCGTGAATTTCAGTGCGTTGCCGCAAAGATTATGGATCACCTGCCCGATCCGGCGCGCATCGCCGACCCAGGTGCCTTCCAGCTCAGGAGCCAGCTCCAGCCGCAGGTTCAACCCCTTTTGCTGGGCGACAGACTGATGAATGCGCGCCACATCTCGCAACACCTGCGCCGGGCTGAACGGGGCCGTGTCAAAGGTTTCCTTGCCCGCCTCGATACGGGCCAGATCCAGAATATCGTTCAGAATGCTCAGCAGCCCCTCGGCAGAGCCCTGAACTGCCTCGACCATTTCGCGCTGGGCCGGATCGAGTTCGGTCTGCGTCAGGACCTGCACCAGCCCGAGGATGCCATTCATCGGCGTGCGAATTTCATGGCTCATATTGGCTAAAAACGCCGACTTGGCCGCATTCGCCGCCTCTGCCTGCGCCCGTGCCTGATGGAGTTCAGTGACATCCACCCGTAGTCCGACACAGCCGCCATCGGGGGTGCGCTGTTCGAAGACCCGGAAAACGCGCCCGTCCTCCAGAGTTACCAGACTGGAGCCTGACGGGTTGCGGAAGGCCGCAAGGCGTTTCGCTAGGAACTCTTCCTCGCGTCCGCCTTCCGTACCGGCGTAATAGCCCTCATAGGCCGCCTTGCGCAGTATCACTTCGAACAATTGACCCGGTTTGACCAGGGGGGCTGTTTCAGCCGAGAACATGTTGACATAGCGGCTGTTTGCCAGCACCAGCCGTTCATCAGCATCGAAATAAACAAAACCATCGGTCAGCGCCTCGATGGCGGCCTGCAATCTGGCATGTGCGTCTCGGGCTGCGGTTTCGGCGGCAGAGCGTTCGGTCGTATCCTGCACGTAGCAGACGATCATCGGGCTGGTGTTAAACACCCGTTGCAGTGTGATCTCTGCCGGATAGGTCGACCCGTCCGCCCGCAGCATATCTGTGCTGATCCTGCGGTAGGTGTTTTGGCCTTGCATCAGGTTTCGCACCGTCATGCCAAAACGTTCCGGATCCAGTCTCGGATCAAGGTCCAGCGGCGTCAACTCGGTCAGCCGGTTCATCGAATAGCCGATGTTATCCCTTGCAGCCTTGTTGGCCAGGACGAATTTCCACGTGCCGGGATCGAGCACGTAGATCTCCTCGAGGCTCTCCTCCATGATGTCCGACCAAAACGCGATCCGGGCGCTCTGGGAGGCGGCCTCTGCAAGCCTCTGTTTGTCGCGATGTGCAAGCAGCAGCGCACTCACTGCAGCGCTGATCTTTTCCAGACCGGCCAGAACCTCCGGCGAAAAGCTGCTAGGTTCCCGCCCCATAACGCAGACGGTGCCGATCGGCCGCCCCGGTTCAGGCTCAAGAAGGGCCCCGGCATAGGACCGGATATACGGCGGGCCCAATACAAGCGGATTATCGGTGAAGCGTTCATCCCTGTGGGTGTCGGGCACAAGCAGAGTGGTCTTGTCGCAAATCGCATGCCCGCAGAAGGAAACCTGACGCGCGGTGCTCCGCATCTCTCCCATGCCGGTGCTCGCAAGAAAAACCTGCTCGCGTTCCCCTACGATCGAGACAAGAGCAATGTCAGTGCCAGCCAGTTGCGCGGCCAGATCGCACAGGCCCTGGATTTCCGGAGTGGGATTCCGGAAGTCGATGCGCAGGTCTGCAATAAACTGCAACCGTAGATCATCGTCGAGAAACTGAGGTTCAATCATTGCTATCCATATCCGACCCGGAAGGCCATCAACCCCTTGTGGGTATATTCGATAGTTCCTTTAGGAAGTTTCAATAGACGATCTTACGTCAGTCCCCAGCCGTGGCAAAATTTGCGCTCAGGGGACGGCCAAACAGCAGGTATGGTCAATTTTTCTTCGCTGAAGCGATGCGGAAGAACGAGGGCGCCGAAGGCTCTGGTTGCGAGAGAGCGAGGCGTTCAGGCGGCTGAGGCCAGCCTCACCCGATTACGTGGGTCAGCGAGAACAGCTCGGTCGGTTGCAAGGCCAGATCAAGCCCCAGTTTCAGGCAGACGGTCAGCACCAGTAACGCCAGCAGGATGCGCAGCTGTTCGGCCTTCAGGAGCAACCCGATACGGGTGCCGATCTGGGCGCCGATCACTCCGCCGACGATCAGCAGCACCGCCAGAACGGTATCGACCGTGTGGTTGGTATAGGCGTGCATCATCACCGTGTAGGCAGAGACGAATATGATCTGGAACAGGGAGGTGCCGACCACGACCTTCGTCGGCATGCCCAGGATATAGATCATCGCCGGAACCACGACAAAACCGCCGCCCACCCCCATGATTGCCGACAGCACCCCGACGACAAAGCCGACGATCAGCGGCGGAAAGACCGAGATATAAAGTCCGGAGGTGCGGAACCGCACCCGCAGCGGCATGGCATGCACCCAGTCACGCCTGGTACCTTTGCGCTTTGGTGTTCCCGATTGTGCCCGTGCCTTGCGGATGGCGTTCAGGCTTTCGATGAACATCAGGGACCCAACAAGCCCCAGGAAGAACACGTAGAACAGGTTGACCAGCAGATCGACCTGCCCCAGCTGCCGCAGGGCATCGAAGATGTAGATACCAAGGGTTGACCCCGCCAGACCCCCGGCCATCAAGGCAAGCCCCATGTGAAAATCCACCGTTCGGCGGCGGATATGGGCAAGAAGGGCGGAAAAGGAGGAGGCAACGATCTGATTTGCGGATGTCGCAACCGCCACGGCTGGCGGAATCCCGATAAAGAACAGAAGCGGTGTGATCAGAAAGCCGCCGCCCACCCCGAATATCCCTGAGAGAATGCCGACAACCAGCCCAATGGACAACAGCAGGGGACCGTTGACCGACACTTCGGCGATGGGCAGGTAAAGTTGCATGGCAGGGTTTTAAACTCAGGCAGGGGACCCTCTTACGCCTAAGGCCAAGCTATCTGCGGCGCAAGACAAGGGCTTGCAAATGTGAAAAACCGTGGCGCTCCGGTCCCGGCTTGTCGATGGAACGGGGGGGAGAGCTTGAAGAATGGCGGCCCACGTCGCGCGGGCCGCCACAAGTCACAGGATCCGAGTTACAGGACCTTTTTGCGAAGGAAGGAGGAGACCACCTCTCCCACCACCACCAGCGCGAGGATGGTCAGCAGGACCATGGCGACCTCGGGCCAGTTGAAGGTGTCGATCGCGCCTTGCAGGATCATCCCGATGCCGCCCGCGCCAACAAGGCCCAGCACGGTGGATTCGCGCAGGTTGATGTCCCAGCGTAGGATCGCTACGGCGAAAAAGGCGGGCATCACCTGCGGCACGATGGCGTAAAGCACGATCTTGAACCGCGAGGCTCCGCAGGCCTCCAGCGCCTCCACCGGTTTGCGGTCGATCTCCTCGATCGCTTCGCCCAGCAGTTTGCCGAGGAACCCGATGGAGCGGAACATGATCGCCACGATCCCCGCCACGATGCCGGGGCCGAAGATGGCCACGAACAGGAGCGCCCAGATGATGGTGTTCACCGACCGCGAGGAGACGAGGATGAACCGCCCGACCCACAGGGCGAACTTGTTCGGCGTGGTGTTCTGCGCGGCGATATAGGCAACGGGCAGCGAGACCACGACGGCGATCATCGTCGCCAGGGTGGCGATATTCACTGTCTGCCAGATTGCTTCAAGGATTGAGGGCAGGTTGCTCGGGTCCGGCGGCATCATCCGCCCGAACAGATCCGCCATCTGCGACGGCGCGTCCCAGACCCAGGCCCAGATCACGTCGATGCTGCTGAGTGCCCAGCCAACGATCAGCAGGGTCAGGGCCAGCCCGCCATAACGCATCAGGCGCTGGCGCAGGGTAAAGCGGGACCAATGGTCGAGCGTTTGGTTCAAAGACTGATTGGTCATTATGCGATCCGCTTCCTGATAAATCCGCTCACCGCCTCGGAGATCAGGATCACCCCGACGATGACCATGGTGATGGCGAGGGCAAAGTCGTAGTCATAGCGCCCGAATGCATTGGCCAGCGTGGCGCCGATGCCACCCGCGCCGACGATACCGACCACGGCAGAGGCACGCAGGTTGCTGTCCAGCTGGTAGATGCCAAGACCCACCAGTCGCGGCATGATCTGCGGCATCACCGCATAGGCCAGCGTTGCGATGAACCCGGCCCCGGCAGAGCGCATGGCCTCGACCTGGCCAAAGTCGATTTCCTCGATCCGTTCGGCCAGCAGTTTCGCCACAAAACCGATGGAATAGACCACCAGCGTCAGAGCCCCGGCAAAGGGACCAAAGCCCACTGCCTTTACGAAGATGATTGCAACGATCACCGGGTGAAAGCTGCGCGCGACGATGATGATGCCGCGGCCCAGCAGATAGACGGGTTTCACCGCGATATTGCCCGCCGCCATGAAGGCCAGCGGCACCGAAACCGCGATGCCGCCGACGGTGGCCAGAATGGCGATCTTCAGGCTTTCCATGAAACCATCGAACAGCAGACCGGCGCGGTCAAAGCTGGGCGGAAATGCCCCGCTGAAGATGCGCTGGGCGCGGCTCATCCCGTCCGCCACACGGTCCCAATCGATGGGCAGGGTGGCCAGGGTCACGACGAAATAGATCGCCACAGCCGCATACAGCCCGTAGCGCATCACCGGGTTGGCGATGAAGGGTGGCTTTTTCCAGGTGTCCTTGACCGTGCTCATGCCGCCGCCCCGACCTCGGCGCGGTCCTCTGCCGGAACGCCTGCATAGATTTCGTCCATCTCGTCCTTGCCCAGCTGATCGGGCAGGTCGTCAAAGATAATCCGGCCATAGCGCATGCCGACGATGCGGTCGCTGTATTCCTTGGCCTCGGTCACATTGTGGATGTTGATGATCACCGGCAAGTTCAGCTCATTCGCAAGATCCCGCAGCAGCGACATGATCTGTTCCGATGTCTTGGGGTCCAGCGAGGCGGTGGGTTCGTCCGCTAGGAGGATTTCAGGGCGCTGCATCAGGGCGCGTACCACGCCGACACGCTGCCTTTCACCGCCGGACAGCTCATCCGCGCGTTTGTCCGCGTAATGGGCGATGCCCACCCGCTCCATCAGCTCATAGGCGTGGCGGATGTCTTCGCGCGGATAGCGCCGGGTCAGCGCCGCCCAGGTCGAGATATAGCCAAGGCGCCCGGACTGGACGTTTTCCATTACCGTCAGGCGATCGATCAGGTTGAAACCCTGAAACACCATGCCGATACGGCGCCGCGCCGCGCGCAGATCGCGGCGGCCAAGGGTGGTGAACTCGGTGCCGTTCAGATTGATCGACCCCGAAGTCGGCTCGACCAGACGGTTGATACAGCGCAGCAGAGTGCTTTTGCCCGCGCCGGAGGATCCGATGACCGAGGTCAGCTGATCGCCCTCTACGGTCAGGTCCAGCTCCTTCAGCACCGGATCGCCCGATCCGTAGCGTTTGGTGAGTTTGGTGATTTCTAGCATGACGGCCTCTCGGACAT
This sequence comes from Phaeobacter sp. SYSU ZJ3003, assembly GCF_041300735.1. Taxonomy (NCBI): domain Bacteria; kingdom Pseudomonadati; phylum Pseudomonadota; class Alphaproteobacteria; order Rhodobacterales; family Roseobacteraceae; genus Phaeobacter; species Phaeobacter sp. SYSU ZJ3003. The sequence continues at coordinate 29,118 of NZ_PXNU01000020.1, forward strand.
AGCGCGGCCATGCCCCTGCCGCGTTGCCCGTAGGGGGCAAGCCGCGGGGGGCCGCAGGAGTGTCCGGCCGACGCCTGTGGTCGGCCGGATCTTCGGGTCTGGTGGGTTTAGTTCCCGGCGAGGCCCTGCGGCGTGTATTCCACACCGTTGGAGGCCTGGATCTGACGGATCACCGCCCATTGATCCTTGTAGGTGATCGGGATGAATTTGCTGACGCCTTCGAATTCGTCACCCAGTTTGGTGCCTTCGAAATCGAAGGTGAAGAAGGCTTCCTTGATCTTCGCGGTCAGTTCGGGGTCGAGGTTGTGCGCCACGTTGAACGAGGTCGTCGGGAAGGGATCGCTTTCCCAGATCTTGCGCACGTCGGCGGTGTCATAGAGACCACGCTCGGCCATGCGGTCCACCACTTCGGAGGCCACCGGTGCGGCGTCATAATCGCCTGCGACCACGCCCAGCATCGATTGATCGTGCGAGCCGGAATAGACCACTTCATAGTCCTTGTCGGGCTCGACGCCCAGACCCGGGAACAGCGCGCGCGGTGCCTGGTTGCCGGAGTTCGAGGTCGGCGAGGTATGCGCCACGCGGCGGCCTGCCAGATCCTTCACTTCCTTGATGTCGCTGTCGGCCTGGGTAAAGACCTGCAGCTTGTAACCGAACTGACCATCCGCAGCGCCCATGATGGCGAAAGGCACGGCGCCGGCCAGGTTCACCGCAAAGGGTGTCGGTCCGGTCGAGAAGCCCGCAACGTGCAGACGGCCCGAACGCATCGCTTCGACCTCGGCCGAGTTCGACTGCACTGCAAAGAACTGCACGTCCTTGCCGGTGGTCTCTTCCAGATGTGCGATAAAGGGTTCCCAGATGTCAGCATAAACTGCGGGGTCTTCGACCGGCGTATAGGCAAAGACCAGGGTGTCGGGGTTGCTCAGTTTGGCCGGATCGGTGGGGGTATCAGCCACCAGATCGCCGTTGGCATCGCAGTACAGCGTGTCGAGCGCGCCGCGCTCGGCGCAGTCTTCGGCTGCGGTTGCGGTGATTGCGCTCAGCGTCAGAGCGCCCAGTGCCGTGGCGGCGCCGGTCCAGAATTTTACCATGTTGTCCTCCCTTGGAACGCCGGTGCCGGGAGCCACTCCCGCCATCGCGGCGCTGGTGGGGCGAAGATAAAGACGCGCATCCGGCGCATGCTAGGCGCGTATTGTTAATCAAACAGCGAGAAGCCAGCTTTCATGTTAACAATGTTTCAAACTGCATCACAGCTCTGCTGATCGGCTGGCGTATCCTGGCGGGGCTTGGCAGTATGCCGCCCGCGAAGACCGCAGGAGGTGCGGTGAGGGAGGATGTGATGCAGGACGGCAGGACAGAGCCGCTCATCGCCATTGTTGACGATGATCCGGATGTGCGCGAAACGCTGTCGGCGCTGATGCGCGAAAGCGGGTTCGATGCGGTCTGCTGCGCCGATATTCCCGCCTTTCACGCGCTGGGCGACCCGCCGCCAGTGGATCTGGCCCTGATAGATCTGCGGCTGCGCGGCGAATCCGGGCTGACGCTGGCGATCCATATCCGCGAGCGTTACGAGATCCCCATCGTGATGCTGACTGGTGTCGGGGATGAGATCGACAAGATCATCGGGCTGGAGACCGGCGCGGATGATTACATGATCAAACCCTTCAACCCGCGCGAGTTGGTGGCCCGTATCCGCGCCGTGTTGCGCCGTTATGGACATGGTCCTGCCAAACCCAGCGCCGCGCCGGGACAGCAAATCGCCTTTGGCACCCTGCGGCTGGATGTGCAATCCCGTCGTCTGCTGGACGCGGAAGGCGAGGAGATCCCGCTGACCAATGCCGAGTACCGGCTGCTTGATTATTTCGCCCGCAACCCCGACCGGGTGATCCCGCGTCCGGAACTGCTGGAGGAGCTCGGCTCGGACATGCAGCGCTACGTGGACAGGACCATCGACGTGCTGATCCTGCGTCTGCGGCGCAAGATCGAGGCGGTGCCGTCAAAACCGGTGCATCTGCAGACCCGCCGCGCGCAGGGCTATATCTTTCACCTGTCGCCGGGCTGACGTCGCATGCTCGCGCTTTCCCGTCTCAGCGTCCGATTTCGCCTCTCCGCTGCCATTGCCGTTCTGTTCGGGCTGATCCTGCTGGTCAGCCTGATCGGCATGCGGGTGCTGAACCGGACCGAGATGTGGATGAATGTTCTGCATCAGGACACGCTGACCGAAGTGTCTGATGCGCTGGACCTGTCCCGCCGGGCGGCGGATCTGGCAACCTCTGCGCCGTTTCTTTATGCGCTGTTTCCTCCCTTCCAGCTGGAGCAGGAGGCGCAGAGCGTTCTGTCGAACCTGCGCAGTATCGAAGACCATGCCGCCCGCGATCCGGCGTTGGATCTGCCGCTGGCCCGGCTGAGGCTGGCGATTGATGATCTGACCACCGCGCTGGTGCCGCAGACCGCACGCAAGGCGGAACTCACCGCGATCGACCGGGACATGCTGCGTCTTAATGGGCGGGTGCGGCGGCTGTCCGGCGATACCACGCTGCCGCTGGCAGAGCGCGAGGTCTGGGCCGGTCTGCAACAACTGACGGCCAGCGCCATCGGCGCCGGGCGGGCGGATGCCCTGATCGAACTTGGTGAATTCACCCGCCGCTACAAGCGCGTTCGTGATCAGATCGTGCCGGGCCTGACGGCTGTCCACCGGGAAACCTTTGACGAGATCGAAACAGCCCTCAGCCGCAGTGACAGCCTGTTCGTGCTGAAGCACCGCGAGCTTGCCGCGCAGCTTGATGCGGAAAACGCCCTGTTCCGTATCCGGCAGGAGGCGGGCCGCATTTCGACCTATGCCGAAGAAAAGGTCGCACAGGCCGAGGCCCGCCTGTCGCAGGCGCGCGCAGAGACCTCCGACAACCTTGGCGTTGCCAAGAATTCCTTTCTGGCGCTGACCCTGATGAGCCTTCTGGTGGCAATCACCTCGTCGCTTTACGTGTCGCGCTATGTGGCCCGCAACCTGCGCCGTGTGGCTGATGCAATGCGCAAACTGGCCGCCGGGGATCACCGCAGCGATTTGCCCCGGGCCCGGGTGTCCGAGGATGAGATCGGTCAGCTCTTTGCCGCCTTTCAGGTATTTCGCGAAAACGCGCGCAAGCTGGACCGGCGCACTGGTCAGATCCGCCGTCAGAACGCGCTGTTCTCGCGTGTGTTCCGCAATATCAAAGACGGTGTCGCCATCAGTGCTGCCGATGGCCGGATCGAGGCCGAGAACGACAAGCTGCGCAGCCTGTTACGCCTGCCGCCGGAGGAGGCGGAAGAACCAGCGAATATGCAGGCGCTGATCGACCGCTCTGCCTTTACCCGGCAAGTGAGCGCAGGGGAGCGCGGTGGATTTGAGGAATACACCGATGCCTCTGGCCATGTTCTGGAGCTGCGCCATTCGCCGCTGCCCGATGGGGGGGCGGTCTGGTTGCTGTCGGAAACCACCGAACGCAAACGCATTGATGAACGGCTGGAGGAAATCCGCCGTGTGGAAACCCTGGGCAAGGTCGCCGGTGAGGTCGCCCATGATTTCGGCAATATCCTGTCTAGTATTTCTGGCAACCTGCACCTTCTGAAACGGGCGGATGACGAACAGGCCCGGTACCTGCGGACCCGCATCGGCTCGGCGGTGGATCTTGGCGTGTCCCTGACCGAACGTTTGCTGGCCTTTGCCCGCAAGCAGCATCTGGAACCGCAGGTGACCGATCTGTCGATGCTGGTCGAAGGTATGGCCGACCTTCTGGAAATTGCTCTGCCGGAAAACATTTCGCTGGACTTTGATCTGCCGGCAGAGCCTGTCAATGCGCTGGTCGATCCGGGCCAGATGGAAAGCGCCATTCTGAACCTCTGCGTCAACGCAGGTCAGGCGATTGAGGGAGCTGGCCGCATTTGCGTCTCGGTGGGGACGGGGCAGGATGGCGGCGCCCAGCTCAGCATCCGTGACGATGGCTGTGGTATGACACCCGAGGTGCTACATCGCGCAACCGAGCCGTTTTTCACCAATCGCAGCGACGGCAGCGGCACCGGGCTGGGCCTGTCGATGGTCGATGGCTTCGTGCACCAATCCGGCGGGCGTCTCGACATCACCTCCCGCATCGAGCCGCCGGAGCGGGGCACCACCGTGACGTTGAATTTTCCGCCGCTGAAGGCTGAGGAGGCCCCACAGGAGGTTGCGCTGCAGGCGCCCGGTACGGCACTGGTGGTCGATGATGACCCGGCCTATCTCGACTCGGCCGGCAAGGCGCTAGAGCGGATCGGCTATACCCTGCACCGGGCCAGCAGTTTTGCCGAAGGCGCAGCGCAGATCCGGGAGTTGCCACAGCTTGACCTGCTGCTGAGTGATCTCAATCTCGACAATGGCGCATCAGGCTGGGATCTTCTGCAGCTGGGCGCCGGGCTGCACCCGGACTGCCAACTGATCCTGATGTCGACACGCCGAATTGGCCGGATCCCGGAAAGCCTGCGCGGCAGTCCCGGCCTGGCCTCATTGGCCAAACCGGTCACGGATGCGGACATCCGCAGTCTGATTGCCCAGACGGCGCAAAGACCTGAGGCCTAGCCTGCGCCGGGTGCCGCGGCGCGTGTTTCTAGGGCACGGGCCTCTTCCTCATCATATCCCAGCCAGTCCGACAGCACCGAACGCGTGTGTTCGCCGAGGAGTGCAGGCGCGCGCGCGGGGGCAGGGCTCTCGCCGTCGAACCGGATCGGTCCGCGCACCAGTTGCATGTCCCCCACGTCCGGGTGCGTCACGGTTTCAATCAGCCCGCGTGCTGCGACATGCTCCTGTTCCAGAGACTCCGCGATGCTGAGGATCGGCGCATTAGGTACGTCGAATTCGGTCAGCCGATCCAGCCAGTATTCCGTGGTGTCTTTTTCCATGATTTCGCAGATTTCCGGCTCCAGCGCGTCGCGGTTCTCCAGCCGTTTTTCATACTCTGCGAAGCGCGGGTCGGTGATCAGGTCTTCACGCCCAAGGCAGCGCGCGAAATTGTGCCAGAACCGTTCCGTCAAGCAGGCGACGATCACATGGCCGTCCCTGGTCGGGAAGGCGCCGTAAGGCACGATTGAGGGGTGACGGGTGCCAACCGGCTGCGGGCTGTTGCCACTGACAAAATAGATCTGGGAGAGATAACCCTGCATGGCAATCAGGCTGTCCAGCATGGCGATTTCCACGTGGCGGCCCTGTCCTGTCGTGTTGCGTTCCACCAGTGCAGCGAGCAGACCGAACAGCGAAAAGATACTGCCCGCCATATCGCCGAGCGGAATGCCCAGCTTGTTGGGGGGCTGCCCCGGTTCGCGGTTCACATCCATTACCCCGGACAGCGCCTGCGCCACGATATCAAAGGCGGGTTTGTCGCCATGGGGGCTGTTGCGCCCGAAACCGGTGATGGAGCAATAGACCAGCCCGGGATTATCCGCCTTCAACGTCTCATAGCCAAGACCCAGCCGATCCATCACGCCGGGGCGGAAGTTTTCGAGTACAACGTCGCATTTGCGCGCAAGGTTACGGGCGATCTTTGCCCCCTCTGGCGATTTCAGGTCCAGCGTGATGCTTTTCTTGCTGCGGTTGAGGGCAATGAAATAATGGCTCAGCGGACCTTTGAAGGGCGGGAAGTTGCGAGTTTCATCGCCGCTGCCGACCGGTTCGACCTTGACCACTTCTGCACCAAGATCGGCCAACACCATGCTGGCATAGGGGCCGGACAGGATGCGCGAGAAATCCAGCACTTTGATACCTGCCAGCGGTCCGCGTCGCTGCTGCTCTTCCTGTTGCGTGCTCATGGTGTGTCCTTCTTTGCGATTATTTTCATGACGGCTGTTGCCGTGGCGATCAGGCGATCCCCTGCGTACAGATCCGCGTCCACGAACAGCATGGAGCGCGTCGCGTGGCGCAGGGTTGCGCTGGCTTCCAGCAGGTCACCGGCGCGCGCAGCGGTGACAAAGCGCGTATCCATTTGGAGGGTGACAGTCGGTTGCCGATTGGCCGCATTCCAGGCCTCGATGGCGATGGCTTGATCCAGCACCCCGGTGACCACGCCGCCATGCACCGAACCGATGGCGTTGCAATGGGAGGCATCGGTGCGCAGCCCATAGATATTGCTGCCATCCAGCGCCCTGGTCTTCAGGATGGGGCCGATCCCATCCATGAAGGGACCGGCCTTCAGCTCTTTCCAGCCTGTTTGTTCGGTGAGTTGGGTCACTGTCTAGCTCCTCGTTTCGATTTGCATGGCTTCGATTTTGTCGCGCAGCTTCAGCAGGGATTTCGCCAGCGAAGCGACTTGTTTGTCATCCATCCGCTCTGAAATACCGATGGCGACAAGCGAGCGGATCATCTGCCCGGCGGCGTTGAACACCGGCGCCGCGACAACCGTCACGCCCGAGATGTAGGTTCCCCTGTCCACCGCATAACCGCGCGCGCGGGTCGCCTCGACTTCGGTTAGCCAGTCTTCAAAGCTGGGCGGGTGATCCCAGACCAGTTTGTCAAAACCGCTGCGCAGCTCTTCGGGGTCGGTGACGTTGAATGCGGCAAACAGGCGGCCGGTGGCGCTGATCAGGATGGGGAAGCGGCTGCCAAGGTCGACCTGAAGTCGGAAGGGCAGGGTCGATTGCGACAGTGCGATGACCACCATCTGGGACGGTTCGGCCACCTGTGTCGCGATGGAGGTCACCCCGAATTTCTCGGATAGGCCAGAAAGCAGCGGCTGCACCAGGACCGAGAAGGTGTTCTTCTGAAGGGCTGAACGGGCCAGGGGAAGGATGCCGATTCCGATCGAGTAGCGTTTGGTGTTCGAATCAAAATCGACGAGTCCCTCATCCTGAAGCACCCGCAGAATGTGCAGGCAGGTGCTGGGCACAAGTTCGAGCTCGCGGGCGATCGGATTGACGCCCACCGGTTCGTCCGAACGCGCCAAAAACCTAAGAATAGCAATGGCTCGCGTGACGGCGGGCACCTGTCTCTTGGTCGTGGTCTCTGCTGATTTTGCGGCCATTTTATACCTCTGTAACGCTTGATTTCATTGCGTATATACAATAATTATAGCGTATTGACAATAACATATCCTGATCCCTACCGTTGTCAACGAACACGGGCAGGCCGCGATGACGTGCTTGCCGGACGACGAAAGGGAGAGGATTGGCGATGCAACGCCTGACGGATTTCACATCCTACGCTGACGCGCTGACGCACTATTCGAAGGATGCGCTCTGGGCGCTCTTCGACGGGGATCGCGACAACTTCAACATTGCGCATGAATGCGTGGACCGCCACGCAGCGGGGGATCGCACGGCGCTGCGAATTGCGCATGCCTCGGGACAGGATGAGATCATTTCCTTTGCGGAACTGGCCAGCCGGTCCTCCCAGGTTGCGCATTATCTGGTGTCGCAGGGCGTCCAGAAAGGTGACCGTATCGCGGTCATGATCGAGCCGTCGCTGCCCTTCTACTGCGTCATGTTCGGCGCGATGAAGGCAGGTGCCGTGGCGGTTCCGATGTTCACCCTTTTTGGGCCTGACGGGATCCGCCTGCGGGTCGAGGATTGCGCGCCGAAGATCCTGTTCACCAACGCAGAGAAGGGGCCGGAAGCCGTCGAAGGTGGCGCCGAACGGGTTGTTGTCGCAGATGCAGAGTTCCTTGATGGATTGGATGGATTTCCCGGCGAATTCGACTGCTCGACCGCGGGTAACGACCTTGCCGTCCTGCAATACACATCCGGGACCACCCGCCTGCTGCCTGCGGCGGTGAAGCACAACCACCGTTCCATCGTGACGCTGATGGTTGCGGCGCTTTATGCAACGGGCATCCGCCCGGGCGATCGGTTCTTCTGTCCGTCCTCACCAGCCTGGGGGCACGGGTTTTGGCACGGTACGCTGGCACCGCTGGCCCTTGGCGTGTCGACCGGCACGTTCTCGGGCAAGTTTGACGCGGTACGCCTGTTGCAGGCCCTGCACGATTTCGAGATCAGCAACCTTACGGCTGCGGCGACCCATTACCGGATGATGCGCAACTCCGGCCGGGCAGAGGATTTCACCTATCATTTCGACAAGCTCTCCTTCACGGGTGAGCCGATCGACAGCGAAACCGCCGCCTATGTGGAACGTGTCTTCGGCACCAAGGTCCGCTCGATGTATGGCACCACCGAGATCGGTGTCATCATTGCCAATTATCCGGGTGCGAATGATCTGGAGGTGCGGGACGGTGCCATGGGCAAGGCCGTTCCCGGCGTCGAGGTGCAGGTCCAGCGCGACGATGGTTCGCCATGTGACCCCGGCGAGACCGGTGAGCTCATGGTCAAAAAGGCAGGCACATGGTTCCCGACCAAGGATCTGGGGCGGGTCGATGAGGATGGTTATTTCTACCACGGCGGCCGGGCGGACGATGTCATCATTTCCGCAGGCTGGACCATCGGCGCGGTTGAGGTCGAGGACGCGTTGCTGAGCCATCCCGCCGTTGCCGAATGTGGTGTGATCGGCGCCCCGGATGAACTGCGCGGTCAGGTCGTCAAGGCCTACATTATCCTGAAAACAGCGGAGACTGCCGGGCTCAAGGAAGACATACAGGAGCATGTCCGCTCCAAGCTCGCGCGGCACGAATACCCCCGCCAGATCGAATTTGTCACCGAACTGCCAAAAACCCCGGCAGGCAAGGTGAACCGAAAAATCCTGAGAGATCAACAAGCCAGACAACTGGAAACCGCGGGCTGATCCGCGCGCACCAGACGTAATTCTAGGAGGAAAACGAATGAATGAAATGACCCGGAAATTTCCGAAGATCACCGAGGAAGGCCTTGACGATCTGCGCGAACGCGTTGGCGTAAAGATCGAAAAAACGGTCGAGCCCTGGTGCTATGAAGCGACCCGAGACAACATTCGCCACTACGCCCATGGCATTGGTGACGACAACCCGCTGTGGTGTGATCCGGACTATGCCAAGACCACCAAGTATGGCGATGTGATCGCGCTGCCTTCGTTCCTGTTCGCGACGAACCGGATCATCTCGGGCTATGTGGGTGGGCTGCCGGGCGTGCACGCGATGTGGTCGGGGGCCAACTGGAACTGGCACAAGACCATCACTCGCAACATGGAATTCCGCACCGAGGCCTACCTCAAGGATCTGGTCGAACACGACACCCGTTTCGCAGGGAAAGCCGTCCAGCAGATCTATCACGTCGATTTCTATGACACTGCGACGGGCGATCTTGTGGCGGATGCTGACAGCTGGTGCTTCCGCACCGACCGTGATCAGGCGCGCGAGAATGGCACCAAGTATACGGAAGCCAAGGAGAAGGGCCGCCGTGTCTGGACCGAGGCCGAACTGCAAGAATACTACAAGTATTACGAGCAGGAAGAAATCCGCGGCGCCGAGACCCGTTATTGGGATGACGTTGCCGAAGGCACCGAGCTGCCGACCATGGTCAAGGGGCCGATGACGGCCACTGGCTTCATCGCCTATGCGCAGGGTTGGGGCGGTCTTTACATCCGGGCCAACAAGCTGGCCTGGCAGCTGCAGCAGAAACACCCAAGCGCTGGTCCGAAGAACCGCTACGGCATTCCCGATTGCCCCGAACGGGTTCACTGGGAAGAGGAATTCGCGCTCGAAGTTGGTGCGCCCGGCGCCTATGACTATGGTCCCGAGCGGACGTCCTGGCTGACACATCAGATCACCAACTGGATGGGCGATGATGGGTTCCTGCGGCAGGCGAAATGCCAGGTGCGTCGGCACAACCCCGAAGGCGACATCATCCTGATCCACGGCACCGTCATTCGCAAGTATGAGGAAGATGGTCGCTATCTGCTTGAAATCCAGCAACGTGCAGAACAGCAGGATGGCGAAATGTCCGCCATGGGCTCTGCAATCGTCGAGCTGCCCAAGCGTTAAGCCTGGGCTCTCGCGTCAACCAGAAGGGAGGCTGGTTTGACCATGATCGAACGCACGCTGAGAAAAATCGAGGACACCCTGCATCTTGCCGGGTGCCTCGCCCTGGTTGCCGTGGCGGTCCTGATCAACGCAGATATCCTGCTGCGCATGATCGCGAACCGCCCGGTCCAGATCCAGTTCGAACTGACCGAGCTCTACCTGATGCCTGCCTTGGCGACGCTGTCGCTGTCGCGGGTGTTCCGGGACGGTGGTCATCTCGCCCTGGATTTTGGCCCAGAGACCCTCCCCGGTCTTTGGGGAACGCTGCTGGCAAAGGCGCGTTTGCTTCTGCCTGCCGCCTTCTTTGCCGCGATCACCTTCATGTCTGCGAAATTTGCCTGGGGTGCCTTTGCGCATCACGAGGTCGAGTATGGCGTGATCGACTGGCCGCTCGGGTGGGCCTATGCCGTCGCACCTCTTGGGTGCAGTGTGCTGGTCCTGCGGCTGATCCATGATGTGTTCCGTCCTGCGGAGCCAGATCTCACCCGATAAACCAACAATGGGAGGAAACGAAATGAAGACCTTGAAGAAGATCACTGCGGTTTCCGCGATCATCGCTCTGGGCATGACCGCAACAGCCGGTATCGCCGAGACGCTGCGCCTTGGGGATTTCCAGTCGACCAGCCATATCGTGTCGATCGAGGGCACCACGCGCTGGATGGCAGCGGTGGAAGAGGCCACCGGAGGTGCGGTCTCGTTCCAGCATTTCCCGTCGCAGCAGGCGGCAAAATCCAAGGCACAGCTGGATGCCGTGAACAATGGCATTCTCGACGCGGCGCTTCTGGGCACGCTTTATCACGCGGAATCCCTGCTGCTGAATTCGGTGGTCGGCTTGCCGGGGTTCTACAGCTCGGCCCAGCAGGGTACCAAGGCGCTTCAGGCGATGCTGAAGGAGGGACCGCTGCGCGAGGAACTGCTGGCGGCAGGTGTCACGCCGATCTTCGGTTTCGTGCTGCCCCCCTATCAGGTGCTTGCCAAGAAACGGCTTGGTCTGGCGGAAGACTGGAAGGCGCTGGATATCCGGACGTCTGGCTCGACACAGGCGATGACGGCCCGCTCCATGGGTGCAGTGGGTATCTCGATCCCGGGGCCAGAGGTCTACACGGCGGTAGAACGCGGACGGCTTGATGCGGTTCTGTTCCCGCTGGCATCGGTGCCGGGCTACAAGCTCAACGAAGTGGTGAGTCATATTTCCACCAACGGATCCTTCGGCGGCTATAGCTTTGTAATGGTCGTACGCAGTGACCTGTTCAAAGACCTTCCCGAGGACGTGCAGGCCAAGATGCTGGAGCTGGGCGCAGAGACGGCCATGCATGTGGCAAAGGCGCAGGATGACTCGGTCGAAGGTCTTGTCACTCAGTGGAAGGACGAAGGAATCGACACCTACACCTTCTCTGACGCGGAACTGGCAAGCCTCACCGACAGCATGAAACTTGTTGGCCAGGACTGGCTGGAGCGTATCAATGCGGATGGCGCAGAGGCGGTTCTCGAAAACTATCGTGCCCTGACTTCGAAGTAAGCCCGACAAAGACTGAAACGATCCGGGCGCCCATCTGGCTGCCCGGATCCTGAAGACAGAGCCGCGAACATGATCACTTTCCTCGCCCTTCTTTGCCTGCTGGCCCTATTCATGGTGTTCCGGATGCCGATCGCATTCGCCATGGGGTTGGTTGGCTTCATCGGACTTGCCTTGCAATTGGGATGGCGCCCTGCATTCGCTGTGCTGGAACGCATCTTCTTTGACAGTTCGTCCTCGTTCATTCTGGTGGCGATCCCGCTGTTCATCCTCATGGCAGAGCTTTTGACCTCGGGCGATGTGACGCGCCGCGCGATCCATGCCTGCCAGTGCTGGATCGGCCATGTCAAAGGCGGCCTTGCGATGGCAACCGTGGCCTCCTCCGTCCTGCTGGCGGCGTTGGTGGGCAGTTCGACCGCATCAACTGCGGCAATGGCCGCATCGGCCTTTCCAGAGATGCGTAACCATAACTACGCCGACCGTCTGGCGGCGGCCGTGGTCAGTGTGGGGGGCACGCTTGCCGTGGTGGTGCCGCCGTCCATCGTGCTGGTTGTCTATGGCGTCCTCACGGAAACCTCGATCGGGCAGCTGTTCATTGCCGGCATCGTGCCGGGATTGCTGACGGCATCGGGTCTGGCCCTGGTGATCAAGATCATCGCGACACGTACGGATCAGGCGCCCAAAGGGGATCCGTTCCAGCTGGGCAAGGCGGTCAAGGCCAGCCGTCACGTGATCCCAATGGGGTTGCTCATGGTGGGGGTCATCGGTGCCATTTACGGCGGTGTCGCCTCTCCGTCCGAGGCTGCGGCGCTTGGCGTGATGGGATCGCTCATCATTGTTCTTGTGCAGCGCAGCATAACCTTTGTCGGCCTGAGCACATCTGTGTCCGCGGCCATCCGGGCGACCGTCATGATCGTTGCCATCGTCACCTGTTCGGCGATCTTCGCGAACTATCTGGCCTTCACGCGGATCACCCATGCGCTTTTGGAATTCGCATCGACCACGGATCTGCCGCGTGCAGCGATTCTGGCCTTCATGGTACTGATTCTGCTGGTTATGGGCATGTTTATGGACCAGCTGGCGATCCTGTCCCTTGCAATGCCACTGGCGTTTCCGACCGCGATGGCGCTGGGCTATGATCCCGTCTGGTTCGGGATCGTGGTGACAAAGACGGTCGAGATCGGGCTACTGACGCCACCGCTTGGCCTGAACGCCTATGTTGCCTCGGCCCAAACTGGGGTTGCGCTGGGCACTATTTTCCGGGGCATCGTGCCGTTCCTTCTGATGGAACTCGTGGTGCTGGTGGTACTGCTGTGCTTTCCGGAGATCACGCTCTGGCTGCCATCTCTGATGCTTGGCTGACCCAAGCACATATGACGAGAAACAACAAAGGCGCCCATGGGGCGCCTTGCTTTATTGGTCGGAGTGAGAGGATTCGAACCTCCGGCCCCTGCCTCCCGAAGACAGTGCTCTACCAGGCTGAGCTACACTCCGACCGTGGCGCGGGATTATACCCGGCGCGCGGGTTTTGCAAGCCGATTTGTCATGCTTTTTTGCAATGAACGCGGATTGTGAAAACTTGCGTCCCGCGCGGCAGGGCGCCATCCTTGGGAAAAACGAGGCTGACATGTCAGCAGACTATCTCACGGTGCTTGGCGGCATCGGTATGTTCCTTGTGGGAATGAAGATCATGACGGCGGCGCTGCGGGACGCGGCCGGTTCAAATTTGCGGGACATCCTGACCCGGTTCACCACAACGCCGCTGCGCGGGGTCATGACCGGGACGCTGTCGACAGCGGTGATTCAATCCTCCAGCGCGACCACTGTCATGACGGTTGGGTTTGTCGGGGCGGGGTTGTTGACCATGCCGCAGGCGCTGGGGGTGATCTATGGCGCCAATATCGGCACCACGGCCACCGGCTGGCTGGTCTCCCTGCTGGGGTTCAAGCTGAAGCTGGGCAGCGTGGCGATGGCCGGTCTTCTGTTTGCAGGTCTGGCGGATTTGCTGGGGCGCGGCGCGGTGGCGCGGGCCGGGCGGATGGTGTCGGGCCTGTGCCTGCTGTTGATCGGGCTTGATCTGATGCAGGTGGGCATGGCCGGTGCATCTGAGCTGGTGACGCCGCAGATGCTGCCGGGGAATACGTTCTTGGGGCTGGTATTGCTGGTGGGGCTGGGCGCCGGGTTGACCATCGTGATGCAGTCATCCTCGGCGGCAATGGCGCTGGCACTGGTGATGGTTCAGGGCGGTGCCCTGCCGCTGGAGCAGGCGCTGGCCATCGTGATCGGGATGAATGTCGGCACCACGTTCACCGCAATTCTCGCCTCGGTCGGCGGTTCGCGCCCGATGCGGCAGACGGCGCTGGCCAATCTGTTCTTCAACGTGGCGACCTCGGTCGTGGCCTTTGCCGCGCTTCTGTCCGGCGCAGCGTGGCTGCCGGTGCTGGAACAGGCAACCGGGGCGGTGACGACAGTCCTGATCTTTCACATGGGCTTCAACATCGTCGGGACCGCGATGTTCCTGCCGATAACTCAGCAATTTGCCGCCATGGTCGCGCGGCTGGTGCCGGACCATCCCGCTGCGCCGCTGATCGATCTGGACCGGCCCCTTTTGCAGGATCCAGGGCTTTCCCTCGTCGCAGGGGAGGCCGCCACGGCCACCATATCCCAGCGTCTGAATGTTGCCCTGGCCGCAGCGCTGCGCGATCCGCCGGATTACCGGCCCCTGTCGGCGCTGCAATCCGCGCAGGAGGCTTTGCAGGAATTGTCGGAATTTCTGGCGGATATCCGTCTGTCCGAAGGGCGCGAAGATCAGGAGCGTGCCTATGCGGCTCTGCTGCATCAGACCGACCACCTGATGCGCCTTATGGCGCGGAGCGGGCAGAAAGGGCGGGCAGCGACCCTGTCAGAGGATCCGATGCTGCGACGTCCGGCGCAGGCCATGGGGCTTGCCTTGGCGCAGCTTGCTGAAGGGCGCGCAGAGGAGGAGAAGACGGTGGCCCGCCTGGGGCGGCTGTATGACCTGATCGAGCTGCGCACCAAACGCCACCGGCGCGCGCTGCTGCTGGGAGAACACGCTGGTATCTACAGTCTGTCGGATGTGTTTTCCCATACCGATGCGATGCGCTGGATGCAGCGCTGCCTGCATCATGCCGAACGGATCGCGTATTATGGCGGGGTTGCGCGCGGGGCGCTGGCTGCGGCGAAAGATCCCGCCGCAGCCGAAAACAGCGACGCGCCTTAGAGGCTGGCGTCGAGCGCTGCGACGATGGCGTCGCCCATTTCGCTGGTCGAGACCGGCGTGACGCCTTCTTCGCCCAGAAGGTCTGCGGTGCGCACGCCATCGGCCAGAACCTTTTCGACAGCGGCTTCGAGCCGGTCAGCCTCTTCGCCCATGTCGAAAGAATAGCGCAGCGCCATGGCAAAGCTGAGGATACAGGCGATCGGGTTCGCCTTGCCCTGACCGGCGATGTCGGGGGCAGAGCCGTGCACCGGCTCATAGAGCGCCTTGGGGCGACCGTTGGCCATCGGTTTGCCAAGACTGGCCGATGGCAGCATGCCCAAAGAGCCGGTCAGCATCGCCGCGGCGTCGGACAGCAGGTCGCCAAACAGGTTGTCGGTAACGATCACGTCGAACTGCTTGGGCCAGCGGCACAGCTGCATGGCGCCGGCGTCGGCGTACATGTGGCTGAGCTCGACCTCGGGGTATTCCTTGCCGACCTCGGTCACCACTTCGCGCCACAGAATGCCGGATTCCATGACGTTGGCCTTTTCCATCGAGCAGAGCTTCTTGTCGCGCTTCATCGCCAGTTCGAAGGCGGAGCGTGCAACGCGGTCGATCTCGCTCTCGGTGTAACGCTGGGTGTTGATGCCGACGCGCTCGTTGCCTTCCTCGATGATGCCGCGGGGCTCACCAAAGTAGATGCCGGAAGTCAGTTCGCGCACGATCATGATGTCGAGACCCGCGACGACGTCCTTTTTCAGGGACGAGAAATCCGCCAGCGCGTCAAAGCACTGCGCAGGGCGCAGGTTGGCGTAAAGGTCCATCTCCTTGCGCAGGCGCAACAGGCCGCGTTCCGGTTTCACCGAGAAGTCCAGAACGTCGTATTTCGGGCCACCCACGGCGCCCAAGAGGACGGCGTCGACTTCCTGTGCCTTGGCCATGGTGTCGTCGTGCAGCGGGGTGCCGTGCTTGTCATAGGCGGCACCGCCGACCAAATCCTCGCTCACATCGAACTGAATGTCGCGCTTGTCACCGTACCAGCCGATGACCTTGCGTACCTCGCCCATGACCTCGGGGCCGATGCCGTCTCCGGGCAGAATCAGAATCGATGGGTTGGACATGCGCTTCCTCCTTGAAATAGCTGGAATTGGGGTACTCTGCACCGCGGGCAGGGTCAATAACGCGGCCTTGAATTTAAGGGGCTGGAGGCCGCTTTGCAGCCTTTTCCAGCCCGGTGGCCAGCATATCCCAGACCCGCCTGATCCGTGGGGTCTGCCGCATGCTGGCATGGGCCGCCAGCCAGACCGGCAGGGGAGGTATGTGAATGTCCAGATCCAGCTCTTCTACCTCGGGGTCCAGATGGGCGACACCGCATTGCGAAAACCCGATCCCGCAGCCCGCCCGTAAGAGCTGCCAGTAGGCGGATTGGTTGTCACAGCGGACAGCAAAGTGATGCCTGTCCGCGTGGATGCCCATTGCCCGCATGGTGCGCAGGATCAGATCGTCATCGTCATAGCCGATCAGATCATGGGCCCAGAGGCTTTCCAGATCTGTTGGCCGTCCGCGGCGGTCCAGATACCGTTTGGCGGCAAAGGCCCCGAGCGGCAGGTCCGTGATGTGGCGGGTCACAATATCAAGCTGGGTCGGGCGGTACATCCGCACGGCGATATCGGCAGCGCGGAACACCAGGTTTTCCGAGGCATCGCTGGGCACCAGTTCCAGTTCGATCTGCGGCAGCGCAGCGCGGATATCGGCAAGGATCTGCGGCAAGATGTAATGTGAGGCAAAGATGCTGGCGGTGATGCGCACGGTGCCCTTCAGATCCTGCGATTGGCCCGCCGCAGTCAGGCCAATCGCGTGCATGCGGGCGTGAATGTCCTGCGCCATTGGCAGCAATGCTTCGCCTTCCGGGCTTAGGTGTAGGCCGCGCGGATGGCGGTTGAACAGCCGCTGCCCAAGCTGCTCTTCGAGGGTCTGAATATGGCGGCCCATGGTGGGCTGGCTGCGCCCCAGCTGCGCGGCCGCCGCCGAGAGCGAGCCGGTTTCGGCCACGGCAAGGAAGCTCTGGATCAGGGACCAGTCGCTGAGTGTCGTTTTGTCCATTCAATACTGAATGGCAGATCTGAAAATTTATGCAATTGGTATATTTTGGTGAATGGATACATTGAGCCTGTCCACGATGGAAGGAACAGATCATGACACGGAAGGTTCTCATTCTCGGCGCCTCTGGCCGGTTCGGCCGTGCTTGCGCCCATGCCTTTGAACAGGCGGGGGCCGAGGTCACCCGCTTTGACCGCAAACGGGACAATCTGATGCAGTCGGCGCAGGGCAAGGATGTGATCGTTGCGGCCTGGAACCCGGCCTATCCCGACTGGGCGGCGCAGGTGCCGGATCTGCACGCAAAGATCATCGCGGCGGCCAAGGCCAGCGGCGCCACGGTGATTGTGCCGGGCAATGTCTATGTCTTTGGTGCCAGCACACCGTCGCCCTGGTCCGAACGCTCGCCCCATCGGGCCGAAAATCCCTTGGGCCGCATCCGCATCGCGATGGAGAATGCCTACCGGACTTCCGGCGTGCGGACCATCGTTCTGAGAGCAGGTGATTTTCTGGATACCGAACAGTCGGGCAATTGGTTTGACGCGGTGATGACGGCGAAACTCGCAAAGGGCCGGTTCGTCTATCCTGGTAACCCGGATCTGCAGCATGCCTGGGCCTTTCTGCCGGATCTGGCGCGGGCTGCCGTTGCACTGGCTGCGCGCGGGGATGAATTGCCGGTCTATCTGGATGTGCCGTTTCCGGGCTACACCCTCACGGGGCGAGAGTTGTTTGCGGCAGTGAATGAGAGCCTGAACAAACCGGTCGCGCTGAAAGGCATGTCGTGGTGGCCATTAAGGCTGGCGGCCCCGGTCTGGCCGTTGGGGCGCTGCCTGCTGGAGATGCGCTACCTCTGGAATACGGCGCACCGGCTGGACGGCAGCGTGTTGCGGAACCTCCTCCCAGATTTTCAGGAAACGCCACTGGCCGAGGCGATATCGCGAGCGCTGCCTGCCGCCTATGTGAAAAAGAGGCTTGATCAGGATCTTCGTTCCCGCCGCTTAGTCGGAGCCTGAAGGATCCGGTCTTGGCAGTTCAATATCAACCCAGACCAGCCGGTGACGGCTGGCGCGGGAGGCGCTGTCCGTGCCCGGGAGGGACCAGAGCACCCCTGCATCTGCCACCGGCAGATTGACCGAGGGGAGGATATAGTCGACCCGCATCTGCCCGGCGTTGTCCCACTCCACCGTGTTGCGGCCCGCCTCGGCACTGGTGGGGCGGGGGTCCTGAAGTCTGGGATCGTCCAATAGCTGGCGGATTGCGGCTTTGATGCCCGCGCCTTTGCCGGGGTCCAGATTGGCGCCGCCAGCGATCACGAACTGGCGCAGATCAGCAGGGTGGAACGGTTCGGGCAGGCGGCCATCCAGCAACAGTTGCCACAGGCGGATTTCGTCATGGTTGCGGCGGCCATTGCGGTCTTCCGGTCCATCAAACACCGGTGGTCCCGCCTGAAAAGTCAGCAAATCCAGCCGCGCTCCACCGGGCAGGCGTAGTGGAACCACCCAATGGGCGGTGGAGGATAGCCGCTGCACCGCCTGTGCCGTGGCCGACGGGAAGGGGCTGCCGTCCGCGTTTTGTGGCAGCAACGCACCGGGCAGGTCGCGCCACAGCATCGGCGAAAGGTCGAGAACCTCAGCCGTGTCGATGGGGATACGGGACAGGACGGCGATTCCGCCGCGGCCGGTGAAATCGCCATAGCCCTGGGAATCCCCCGGGCCACCCAGACGTCCATCACCATCCAGATCCAGCCCCGTGGGAAGGCCAGCATTCGGCGCGGCGGCAAACAGATAGGGGAAAGGATGCCCGGCGAGAGCCAGATGGCGCTCGAGCGCCCGAAGGGTCCGGTTGGAATAATCCCAGTCAATACCCTGCAAGGTCAGAACATCAGGCTTTGCCGCCAGGATGACGTCGATCACGGCGGCGATCTGCGGGTCCTCTCGGCGCTCGATATCGCGTAGCAGCAGGCCGGGACCCTTGCGGAACAGTTCGGTATTGAAGGTCGCGATCCGCACCGTATCAGCCTGTGCGGGCAGGAACAGAGACAGCAAAAGGAAGGCACCGGACAGAACAAGACCGGCGCGGTGTCTCATGCGGTTTGCAGAGTCTCGGGATCGGCATAGGCGGCGCGGCGGCGCTGGGCGATCAACTCGGCCACCCGCATCAGCGCCAGCCCGCGCATGATCATCGAGGCTGGGACAAAGGCCCAGGCGCTGACCGTCCAGACCAGAGTCTGCGGTGCGGCAAACACTGCGGGGTCGATGATTCCCGAGGCCAGTTTGATGGCCGCCGGAATGGCAAAGGGCAGCAGCGCGCCGATCACCATGTTGACGCGTCCGTCCCGTTGCAGACGGATCACCACATCGCCGCCCGTGGTGGGATCGAACAGTGGTAGGTTAACCCAGACGTTGAAGGCGCCGTTGCCCAGCGGCCAGTTCCCGATGCGGACCGCCAGTGCAAAGGTTACGATGCTGAGCGCCGCCACCAGATAGCTGATCCCGGCTGCCGAGCGAACCGCCAGAACCGTTGCGTCGGGCACATCGGCGGGCATCATCAGGGTGGTCAACTGCACCGGGGAGTAGGCAAAATCCATCCCGGCGCCCAGCCGCGCGGCCACTTCATGCACCAAAGCGGTCAGACCGGTCGGGTCCAGCGGATGGCGGGCGAGCAGGCTGAGCAGCCCGACCATGGCAAAAAGAGACAGGAACCGCATCCGGTTCAGCGGCGGTGCCTGACGGAATTCGACAAAGCTGGGAAAGCTGGAGAAATACTCGGCAAAGGTAAGGGTGCCACCCAGAAGCGCCATGAAGACGATAATCTCGGGGGATTCGGTGGCCGATACCGGCAGCAGCAAGGACGGCATCGCGATCAGCAATGCCACCAATACGCCGCGGGTTGCCGCGCCTATGATGCGTGCAAACACTACGATCTGTTCCCTTCAACCTGGACTGGCCGGTGCTTTGCCGTGCCTTTGTTCCAACTTGTGCCCCGGATCTGCGTCCGGGAGTCTGCCTCAATTCTGCCCTATTTCTGCACGCTGGCAGGAAACCACTCAAGGGTTCTGAAAGAGAATCCACCACCCGGGCGGGTGTTCGGGCCGGAACTGGTGCCGGAATACATCAATAGATGCCTTCTGTTTCAGCACCTTGTAGGCCGATATACCAGATTTAGGGGAAGCGGTTGGGGCAACCGCAAGCCGTCATGACGGGTCAGCCTGCGATTGCGCGGGCCGCGAGAATCTTAGGGAATATGTCTTAATTGTGGCGCGGTGCCGCAAATGGGGCTGTGTTGGAACAAAGAAAGCCGCCCGGAACGGGCGGCTTTCAAATGTGTCAGAATGGCAATGCCGGAAGGGATCAGACCCAGGGGCGTTCCTGGGCCATCTTGTTTTCGAAGGCCTCGATCGCTCCGGCTTTCTCCATGGTCAGCCCGATATCGTCGAGACCGTTCAGAAGGCAGTGCTTCTTGAAGGCATCGACGTCGAACTTGATCACTTCGCCGTCCGAAGTGGTGATTTCCTGAGCTTCCAGATCCACGGTCATGCGGGCATTGGCGCCCTTTTCCGCGTCCTTCATCAGGATATCGACCTGTTCCTGCGGCAGCACGATCGGCAGGATGCCGTTCTTGAAGCAGTTGTTGAAGAAGATGTCGGCAAAGGAGGTGGAGATCACACATTTGATGCCGAAATCCGCAATCGCCCAGGGCGCGTGTTCGCGGGAGGAGCCGCAGCCGAAGTTATCGCCCGCAACCAGGATCTCGGCGTTGCGGTATTGCGGCTTGTTCAGCACGAAATCGGGGATTTCGCTGCCGTCGCGGTTATAGCGCATCTCGTCGAACAGGTTCTTGCCGAACCCGGTCCGCTGGATCGATTTCAGGAACACCTTGGGGATGATCATGTCGGTGTCGATGTTGACCAGCGGCATGGGCGCGGCGATACCGGTGAGCTTTTCAAACTTTTCCATCGTGCTGGCTCCTTACATCAAATCACGGACATCGGTCAGATGACCGGTGATGGCAGCGGCGGCGGCCATGGCTGGGCTGACCAGATGGGTGCGGCCCTTGTAGCCCTGACGCCCCTCGAAGTTGCGGTTCGAGGTGGCGGCGCAGCGCTCGCCCTCGGACAGCTGGTCGGGGTTCATCGCCAGGCACATCGAGCAGCCCGCAAGGCGCCACTCGAAACCGGCCTCCTTGAAGATGTCTGCCAGGCCTTCTTCTTCGGCCTGAGCGCGGACCAGACCCGAGCCGGGCACGATCATGGCGCGCATGCCGTCCTTGATCTTCTTGCCTTTGACCACTTCGGCCACGGCCCGCAGATCCTCGATCCGGCCATTGGTGCAGGAGCCGATGAAGACGGTGTCGATCTCGATGTCGGTCAGTTTCTGACCGGGGGTGAGGCCCATGTACTCGATCGAGCGGCGGGCCGCTTCGATCTTGCCGCCTTCGAACTCTTCGGGGGCGGGCACGACGCCGGTGATCGGCAGCACGTCCTCGGGCGAGGTGCCCCAGGTCACGACGGGATGGATGTCTTCCCCTTTGAGCGTCACGACCTTGTCGAAATGCGCGCCTTCGTCGGTGTAGAGCGTCTTCCACCAGTCCATCGCGGCTTCCCACTGGGCGCCTTTCGGGGCGTGCGGGCGGCCTTTGACGTATTCAAAGGTGGTTTCATCCGGCGCGATCAGGCCAGCGCGGGCGCCGCCTTCGATGGCCATGTTGCAGACGGTCATGCGACCTTCCATCGACAGATCGCGGATCGCTTCGCCGCAATATTCGATGACATAACCGGTGCCGCCGGCGGTGCCGGTCTCGCCGATCACCGCAAGGGTGATGTCCTTGGCGGTGACGCCCGGTTTCAGCTTGCCGGTGATCTCCACCTTCATGTTCTTGGATTTCTTCTGGATCAGCGTCTGGGTGGCCAGAACGTGTTCGACCTCGGAGGTGCCGATACCATGCGCCAGCGCGCCGAATGCGCCGTGGGTCGCCGTGTGGCTGTCACCACAGACCACGGTCATGCCGGGCAGGGTCCAGCCTTGCTCGGGGCCGACGATGTGCACGATGCCCTGGCGGATGTCGCTGACCGGGTAATAGTGCACGCCAAATTCCTTGGCGTTCTTGTCGAGCGCCGCGACCTGGATGCGGCTTTCCTCGGTCATCTGCGCCGGGTCTTCGCGGCCCATCGTGGTGGGCACGTTGTGATCCGGCACGGCGATGGTTTTTTCCGGGGAATGCACGGTGCGGCCCGCCATGCGCAGCCCCTCAAAGGCCTGCGGGCTGGTTACTTCGTGAACCAGGTGGCGGTCGATATAAAGCAGGCAGGTGCCGTCCTCTGCTTCATGCGCAAGATGCGCATCCCAGATTTTGTCATAGAGTGTTTTGGGGGACATGGGTCCTCTCCCGTTCTGTATTGGAATAGCTGGCTTTGGGCTGGGCTGCAGCCTTATAGGCGCGCCAGGACCGTGCGGGCGGCGCCATAGAACCGTTCGCGCAGGCGTGCGCGGTCTTGCAGTTCGATTTTTTGGGCCAATACGAAGGTCATGCCTGTCAGATACATCCGCCCCGCCTGACAATCAAGGTTCGAGCAGTGCGGTTCGAAAGGGCGCCGCCCAATCCTGGCTGCGCGGTTTTCCTTGCAACCTCATTGCGGCCGACGCCATGCTGGGCGGTGGAGGTCCCCATGAATCAAGAGCAGTTGCCCGAGACATTGATCGAATTTCTGGTGTCGCTGTGGAACAAAGTCTGGATGCTGTCGGAGCAGTTCCTGACCCCGGGCTGGCGACAGTATCAGATGCTGATCGTTGGCGGGCTGGTGATTCTGGCTTATCTGCTGCGTCTTTTGACCAAAACACAGTGGGACAATTGGGGGCATCGCCGCACCGGCTGGCCAAAGTGGCGGCTGCGGGCGCTGATTCACATGATCCGGCGGCTGACGCTGATTTACTTCATTGTCTTGTCCTGGGCGGCTTACCTGCTGATGCAGAATGTGACCTGGCCGTCGCGCAGCTACCTGATCGGGATCGCAGCGACCCTGGCCACGGCCTGGCTGGTGATCGGGATCATCGCTCGGCTGGTGCGCAATCACACGCTGCGGCGGCTGTTCACATGGTCCCTGTGGATCTACGCGACGCTGGTGGCGCTGAACCTTGTCGATGACGTGGCAGAGTTTCTGGACAGCGTTGCGATCACATTTGGCGCCATGCACCTGTCGATGCTAGCGGTTCTGAAGGCGCTGATGCTTGCGGCGGTGCTGCTGACACTGGCACGTTTCGGCTCTAACGCGGCGGGCAAGGGGCTGAAGGGCAACAGCGATATCTCTCCTTCGATGCAGGTGCTGATCGGCAAGGCCATCCAGCTGGCCCTCTATGGGCTGGCAATCATTATCAGCATCCGCGCCATCGGCTTCGACCTGACCGGGCTGGCCGTCCTGTCCGGTGCGGTTGGTGTTGGCATCGGTTTCGGTCTGCAGAAGGTGGTGTCCAATCTTGTGTCGGGCATCATCATCCTGATGGATCGCTCGATCAAGCCGGGGGATGTGATCTCGCTCGGGGAGACCTTCGGCTGGATCAATGCGCTGGGTGCGCGCTATGTCTCTGTTGTGACGCGGGACGGGCGCGAATACCTGATCCCGAACGAGGATCTGATCACCTCGCAGGTGGTGAACTGGTCCCATTCTGACCGCTACGTGCGGCTCGATATCAATTTCGGTACCGGCTATGGCGATGATCCGCATCAGGTGCGCCGGGTGGCCATTGCCGCTGCGCGTTCGGTGAACCGGGTGCTGTCCACCCCCGGCAAGGCGCCGGTCTGTCACATCATCGGCTTTGGCGACAGCAGCGTCGATTATGTGCTGCGGTTCTGGATCAGCGATCCCACGGCGGGGCTGACCAATATCCGGGGCAATGTGTTTCTTGCCCTCTGGGACGCCTTTCAGGCTGAAGGCATATCGATTCCCTTCCCGCAGCGCGAAGTTCGGGTTTTGAATACTCCGCTGGAAATCTCAGAGCCGGTAGAAGAGCCCGCGCCAGAGGCGCCAAAGGGTTGAAAAAGAGTGCGCATATGCCATCGCGGCAATGCAGCGAAGCTTCATTGAAAAAAGGCCCCTGTCTTGCTACATTTAACGCAGCCCCGGCGCCGGGGGTGTTTCGGCGCGCAGCAAGGAGGACACTGTCCTGTCACCCGAACCCCAAGCGGCAGTTGCCGCTGTTAATGAGGCAGCCCCTATGCCTGCCAAGACTCGACCCACCAGCGAGGTGCTGCTGGAGCGGATCCTGACCTCTCTGGATGATGACAAGGCCGAAGATGTTGTGCAGATCGATCTGCGCGGCAAAACGGCCATTGGCGACTTCATGGTCATCGCGTCCGGTCGCTCAACCCGGCAGGTTGCGGCCATGGCCGAAAAGCTGACCGACCGGCTGAAGCAGGACTATGGCATCATCAGCAAGGTCGAGGGCAAGGACGCTGGCGACTGGGTGCTGATCGATACCGGCGACGTGATCGTCCATATCTTTCGCCCCGAAGTGCGCGAGTTCTATCAGCTGGAAAAGATGTGGGTGCCCGGCGCGGGCGCGACCGGCAGCTGATTTCGGAAACGGGGGCGGCTGCCCGCGACCTGCAAGGTCGGCGGCGCCCCAAAAGACCTACCTGTGATTTCCTTGGCTGAGATCGACAGGCGGGCGGGATCCCTCTTATGCGTGTACATATCTGTGCGGTCGGGCGGCTCCGCTCCGGCCCGGAAAAATCCCTGATCGATGACTATCTGACACGGTTCGACCGCACCGGCCGCGCCCTTGGCCTTGGCCCTGCGCGGGTGGTTGAGGTCGAGGACAAGAAGAACCTTGGCATGTCCGCCGAGGCGGATCTGCTGCGCAAGGCCTTGCCCAAGGGCGCGCTGATCTGCACCCTGGATGAACGGGGCAAGCTGCTGTCCTCGCCCGATTTTGCGGGCAAGATGGCAGACTGGCGCGACAGTGGGCGGCAGGATCTGGCGCTGATCATTGGCGGCGCCGATGGCATCGATTCCAGCCTGCGCGCAGAGGCGGATTTTTCGATCTCATTTGGCAAGATGGTCTGGCCGCATATGCTGGTCAGGGTGATGCTGGCCGAGCAGATCTACCGCGCCGCAACCATCCTGTCCGGCAGTCCTTACCACAGAACCTGATGGGGTTGGTCAGGGCAGGGTCAGGCGAAAGCTTTCGTCGCTCCAGCCATCCACGATGCAGCGCGCCTGAAGGCTGATATGCCGGGTGCCCTCCGGGATTGCGATGCCGCTCAGGCTGCGGGTGAAGGGCTGTTCGTTCACATGCGGATGCGCCAACACCCGCAGGCCCAGTTCGCGGCCATTCTCATCCAGCACGCGCCAGCCATCGGCATAGTGCTCCCATCCCGTATCGGCATGGGACAGCGTCACGCTGATCGTCCAGCTGCTGCCGTTCTGGTGGGCGGTTGCACCTTCGATTCGGGGCGCCTCGGCGAGGGCGGGAGAGGCCGCGCTCAGCGCGCAAAGCAGGGTGATCAGAGCAGGTTTCATGAAGTGCATCATAGTCCGGTCGCGGTGATGTGCGGAATCACGAAGATGTGTCGTCCGCATCCTGTCTCCGCGTCTCGGGCGGAATGCGCAACAGCACGCTGCGGGACTGCGATGCGAATTCGCGCCGGTAAAGCACTGCCAAAGTAATCAGCGTGGCCAGGATCAGCGGGATCGCCCCCGCCAGCCACGCAGCCGAGGCCAGCGCGAAATAGGTGCAGCGCATGCCTCGGTTGAAACTGCGCGCTGCGGTGATCGACAGATCCGCCGCCTGCGCCGCGCGGGGCAGGGCCAGTGGCTCAGCGGGATCATTGGGCACCGCCGCCATCAGTACCGAACAATAGCCGAACAACCGGTGCGCCCAGACATATTTCAAAAAGGCATTGGCCAGAAACAGCAGAACCGTCAGGATCTTGACCTCCCAGACAAAGGCGGGCGCGCTGTCCTGAATCAGATCCTCGGCAACGCCGGCCAGCTGTTCGGTATTGCCGATCAGCGCCAACCCGCCGCCCATTGCGATCATCGAGGCCGAGGCAAAGAACGTCGTGCCTTGCCGCAGGCCGCTGATCAGCTGCGCGTCGAACATGCGCGGCTGGCGGGTCACCATCTGCACCATCCAGTCGCGCCGGAAATCCGCCATCAGGTAGGACACCGAAGGCTTGCCAGCCGCCGGGTTCTCGATCCGCCAGCCGATCCAGATCCAGCCCGCGACAATCAGCGTTAGCGCGGCAAAATCCAGGGTCGAAAACAGGGCGATACGGTCAATCCAGATCATGCCGCCACCCTAGCCCAGCAACTGGTCCCTTGCCAGATGGCATGAATTGGTAATATAAGTTTACCAAAGAGGAGTGCCCGCCATGGAAATGCCAGCCCCGGATCCCAAAGTCCTGTCGCGCAAAGCCCACCTGGCCGCGCGTCTGGCAAAGGTTTTGCCCGCAGACGCCCTGATCACGGAGGAGGCTGAGACCCGAGCCTACGAATGTGATGCGCTGACGGCTTACAAATGTCCGCCGCTGCTGGCGGTGCTGCCGCGCAGCACGGCTGAAGTGTCCGAGGTCCTGCGTATCTGCCACGAAGAGGGCGTGCCCGTGGTGCCGCGCGGGTCGGGCACCTCGCTGGCCGGGGGCGCCCTGCCAACCGCGGATTGCGTGATCCTGGGCGTTGCACGGATGAATGACGTGCTGGAGACCGATTACGAGAACCGCATCATCCGGGTGCAGACCGGGCGCACCAACCTCTCCGTATCCGGCGCGGTGGAGGAGGAGGATTTCTTCTACGCGCCCGACCCGTCGAGCCAGCTGGCCTGCGCCATTGCCGGCAATATCGCGATGAACTCGGGCGGGGCGCATTGCCTGAAGTATGGCGTTACAACCAACAACCTGATGGGCGTTACCATGGTGATGATGGATGGCACCGTGGTCGAAATCGGCGGCGCGCATCTGGATGCGGGCGGCTTGGATCTGCTGGGTGTCATCTGCGGCAGCGAGGGGCAGCTTGGCGTCGTGACCGAGGCGACCCTGCGGATTCTGCACAAGCCCGAAGGCGCCCGTCCCGTGCTGATCGGCTATGACAGCAACGAAGTGGCAGGCGCCTGCGTCAGCGATATTATCAAGGCGGGCGTGCTGCCCGTTGCTATCGAGTTCATGGACCGTCCCTGCATTGAGGCCTGCGAGGCCTTTGCCAAGGCGGGCTACCCCATGTGCGAGGCGCTGCTGATCATCGAGGTCGAAGGCAGCGATGCCGAGATTGATGCGCAGCTGAAGGTGATCAAAGACATCGCCCAATCCCACAACCCGGTCGAGCTGCGCGAAGCCACTGATGCGGATGAGGCCGCGCGGATCTGGCTGGGCCGCAAATCCGCCTTTGGCGCCATGGGGCAGATCAACGACTACATGTGCCTTGATGGGACTATTCCGGTGTCCTCTTTGCCCTACGTGCTGCGTCGCATCGGCGAGATGAGCAAGGAATTCGGTCTGGCGGTGGCCAATGTGTTCCACGCCGGCGATGGCAACATGCACCCGCTGATCCTGTTCGACGCCAATAAACCCGGAGACCTTGAACTCTGCGAGGAATTCGGCGCCGAGGTACTGAAACTCTGCGTCGAAGTCGGCGGCTGCCTGACCGGCGAACATGGCGTCGGGATCGAAAAACGCGATCTGATGCTGCACCAGTACTCGGGCGATGATCTGGAGGCCCAGCTGAAGGTCAAGGATGTCTTCGATCCGCAGTGGCTGCTGAACCCGGCCAAGGTCTTCCCGCTGTCGGTAACCGAAAGCCGCCGCACTCCGGCGCTGGCGGCGGAATGATCCCCGCCTTCAATGATTCTCCAGAACGTTTGGAAAAGACCATGATGCGACCCGAAAGCGAGGCCGAACTGGCCGGGATGATCGCTGCGGCCAAGGGCCCCCTCAACATCCAGGGCGGCGGTACCCGTGGCATGGCGGTGGAAGGGGAGACCCTGAGCCTTTCTGCCCTCAGCGGGATTGAGCTTTATGAACCCGGCGCGCTGACCCTTGTGGCCAAGGCCGGAACCCCGGTTGCCGAGATCAAGGAATTGTTGGCGGCAGAGAACCAGCGCCTTGCCTTTGAACCGGCGGACTACCGCGCCCTTCTGGGCACCGACGGCACGCCAACAATCGGATCGCTCTTTGCTGCCAATATCTCGGGGCCGCGCCGCATTCAGTCGGGCGCGGCGCGGGATTTCCTGCTGGGCGTGCGTTTCGTCGATGGCACCGGCCAGATCGTCAAGAATGGCGGCCGGGTGATGAAGAACGTCACCGGCTATGATCTGGTGAAGCTGATGTCCGGCGCGCAAGGGACGCTGGGAGTGCTGAGCGAGGTGTCCTTCAAGGTGCTGCCGCGTGCGGCGCAGATGGCCACCGTTTCGGTCGGCGGTCTGGATCTGCCGGGCGCGGTGCGGGCGATGTCCGCGGCGCTTGGCTCGCCCTTTGATGTGACCGGGGCCGCATATGATCCCGACACGATGACCGCCCATATCCGCGTCGAAGGCTTCGAGGAATCGGTGGACTACCGCTGTGATGCGTTGGTGAAGCGGCTGGCTGAGCACGGCATTGCTCACCGCGCCGAGGCGGACGAGGATCTGTGGCGTAGCATCCGCGATGTGGCAGCGTTCCACGGCCACGATGGCGATGTCTGGCGGATCAGCGTGAAGCCCTCGGATGCGGTGGAGCTGGCGCCGCGCCTTGGCGCGACGGCTTTGCAACTCGACTGGGGCGGCGGGCTGATCTGGGCGCTGATGCCCGAGGGTAGCGACCTGCGCAAAAAGATGTCGGGCGCAGGCACCGGAATGGAGCCAGTTCCAGGCCATGCCACCTTGGTTCGCGCCAGTGCCGAAATCGCTGCGCGTCTTGGCCGGTTCGAACCGCAACCGGCGCCTCTTGCGGCCCTGTCCAAGGGGCTGCGCGACCAGTTCGATCCGCGCGGGATCCTGAACCCTGGCCTGATGGGATAAGACATGCAGACTGAATTTACCGAAGACCAACTGAAGGATCCCGGCATTCAGCGCTCGAACGAGATCCTGCGTTCCTGCGTGCATTGCGGATTTTGCACCGCGACCTGTCCGACCTATCAGGTTCTGGGGGATGAGCTCGACAGCCCGCGCGGGCGGATCTACCTGATCAAGGACATGCTGGAAAACAACCGCGTGCCGGATGAAAAGACGGTCAAGCATATCGACCGCTGCCTTTCCTGCCTGGCTTGCATGACCACCTGCCCGTCGGGCGTGCATTACATGCACCTGATTGACCACGCGCGCGCTTATATCGACAAGAATTACAAACGCCCCTTTACCGACCGGGCCCTGCGCTGGGTTCTGGCGCAGATTCTGCCCTATCCGGGCCGATTCCGCCTCGCGCTGTTCGGTGCGAAACTGGCGCGTCCCTTCAAAGGGCTGGTGCCCGATGCGCGGCTTCGGGCGATGCTGGACATGGCGCCAAAGGACATCCCGCCGGTCAGCCGCAACGATGATCCGCAAAGCTTCACCCCCGCAGAGCCGCGCAAGAAGCGCGTGGCGCTGATGACCGGCTGCGCGCAAAAGGCGCTCAATACCGATATCAACGATGCCACCATTCGCCTGCTGACCCGGCTGGGCTGCGAAGTGGTCGTGGCAAAGGGTGCGGGCTGCTGCGGGGCGCTGACCCATCACATGGGCCGTGAGGACGAAAGCCACGCCACCGCGGCCAAGAACATCCGCGCCTGGTGTGCCGAGATCGACGGACAGGGGCTGGATGCCATCGTCATCAACACCTCGGGATGTGGCACCACGGTGAAGGACTACGGCCATATGTTCCGCAATGATGCGCTGGCGGCGGATGCGGCGCGGGTATCGGAACGGGCGATGGATATTTCCGAGCTGCTGATGCAACTCGACCTGCCCGAAGGTGGCGACAAGGGGCTGACCGTTGCCTATCACGCGGCCTGCTCACTGCAGCACGGCCAGCAGATCAAGACGCATCCCAAGACGCTGCTGAAACGCGCCGGTTTCAAGGTTGTGGAGCCTGCCGACAGTCATCTGTGCTGCGGGTCGGCCGGGACCTACAACCTGATGCAGCCCGAGATCTCGGGGCAGTTGAAAGAGCGGAAGGTGAAAACGCTGGAGGCAAAGAACCCCGACCTGATCGCTGCTGGCAATATCGGCTGCATGATGCAGATTGGGTCAGGCACCAAGTTGCCCATCGTACATACGGTTGAGTTATTGGACTGGGCCACGGGTGGTCCGAAACCGCCGGCGATGACCGATGGGAACGGGCATGCCGCCACGGCTGAGGATCAGGTGCCGATCCTGCGCTGATCCCACAGTGGTAAATTTTTTGCGGGGCCGGGCTGTTTCAGCGCGGCCCTTGCCGTATTTTCGCCCCAACAGATACCTATCCTGAAAGCAGGGTGAGCAGGGAGACATGCGTGCGGCATTGGGTTTTCGGGATTTTGGCGGCGCTGCTGCCCGCGTTTGTGGCGGCTGGTGACAGCCGACTTCAGCGGCTCGACACCACGGATGCGGGCCGCGCCTGGGAGGCGGTTGGCCGTCTCGATGTCAATGGTGAAGGCTTCTGCACAGGCTCGCTCATCGCGCCGGATCTGGTCCTGACAGCAGCACATTGTCTGTTTGATGGGCGGACCGGTCAGCGGATCGCCCCAGAGACGATCGAGTTTCTGGCCGGCTGGCGCAATGGCCGCGCCTCGGCCTATCGCTCGGTGCGCCGGGCGGTGATCCACCCCGACTATGTCTATGATGGCGAGGTATCGACCGGGCGGGTGCGCAAGGATATCGCGCTGTTGCAGCTGCAGCGCCCCATCCGCAACACCACCGTTATCCCGTTCGAAACCGACCGGCGCCCGCGCAGGGGGAGCCGGATTGGCGTGGTGTCTTATGCGCATGATCGCTCCGAAGCGCCCTCGCTGCAGGAGGTCTGCGCCGTCACCGCACAGCAGCAGGGGGTTCTTGTGATGTCCTGCGATGTGGATTTCGGCTCCTCCGGAGCGCCGGTGTTTTCCTTTGACGGGAAAACACCACGCATCGTCTCGGTGGTCTCGGCCAAGGCAGAGGTGAACGGCCAGCGGGTGTCGCTTGGCGCGGCGCTGGGCGAGGGGCTGGATCTGTTGCAGGCGCAGCTGACCGGCACCCATATCGGCAGCCGCATGCCGCCCGGTGTGGGCCGGGTTCAGGTCGGCGATGGCCGCCGTACCAGCGGCGCCAAATTCATCCGTCAGTAGGCCTCAGACGGGGCATATTTCCGCGCCCTGCCAACCTCTTGAAACCCACGATGCAGTCCTTATCTCGATTGTGTCGGGTCGCCGCCAAGCGGGGCCCGATGGAAATGAACGCCCTGCCCCAGACGTGGGAGGGCAATGTACATATCGCTCAATGATGAGGATGACACATATGCGTACCTTTGATTTTGCACCGCTGCACCGTGCGACCGTGGGATTTGACCAGATCGCGGACCTGATGGACCGGGTTCTCAGCAACGATGTAAGCCAGCCCAGCTATCCCCCTTACAATATTGAAAAGACCGATGCCGACAGCTATCGCATTTCGATTGCGGTCGCCGGTTTCTCCGAAGCCGACCTCAGCGTCGAGGTGAAGGAGCACGCCCTGGTCGTGTCGGCCCGCAAGGCCGAAGCGGATGAGGACCGGACCTTCCTGCACCGCGGCATCGCCACCCGCGCGTTCGAGCGCCGTTTCACACTGGCCGACCATGTGCGCGTCACCGGCGCCAGCCATGCGGATGGCATGCTGCATATCGACCTGCAGCGCGAAGTGCCCGAGGCCCTGAAACCGCGCCGGATCGAGATCAGCTCTGCCACACCGCAGCGCGCCGAACTGGAAGCGCAGAAGGTCAACTGATCCTTCCCCGCACAGGGTTCTGCCTGCTTTGAAACTCCCCGAGGTCGCCGTCCTACCCGTGGCGGCCTTCCTTCCCCCGTGTCCGGATGCCGGGCGCGGGGGCTTTTGCGTTTGGCGCATCTCACGGTCGAAACTGACCGGATGGTAGGGACCGTCCTTTTCTGCTATCAGAAGCTGGAAAGGAGCCGCCATGCCCCCTGCCTCTCGCCCCGCTGACCGCCCTGCGTCACGATCCGCAAATCGTCCGGACGAATTCGTTCTGGCCGCAACGCAGCTTTTTGCGAACCGGGGCTATCACGGCGCCTCGATCGCCAATATCGCGGATGAGCTGGGGCTGACCAAACAGGCTCTCTTGCACCATTTCGGCAGCAAGGACGCGCTGTATGAGCGGGTGCTGGAAGGGGTAGCGGATCGCATGATGCTGATGCTGATGGAGGCGCAGAACCCCGATGCCGCGCCGGAGCAGCGGCTTGAGACGTTTTTCGAAACCTATCTGAGCGAGGGGCTGCTCAATCCTGTCGACAGCCGCCTGATCCTGCGGGAGCTGCTGGATGACCGACAGGAAGACCAGCCCGCTGAACGCTGGTTCCTGCGGCCCTTTTTGCAGGAACTGGTGGCCATGGTGCAGGATGCACCGGCCTGGCGCGCCGCGCCGCCCGCGGCCGCATTGGCAGCGGTTTGCGATCTGCTGGGGGCGATTAGCTATTTCGCCATGTCGCAACCGGTTCTGCCTCGCCTTCCGGGGCAGGCAGGGGCGGTCGAGGCTTTTCGTGCGCAGATACGAAAAAGGGTCCGCGACCTTGCCGGTCACGGACCCCAGTCCTGATGCTCTGATCCTTTGCGTGCCGGATCAGACCGACATGCAGATGTACTTCATCTCCAGATAATCTTCGATGCCGTGATGGCTGCCTTCGCGCCCGAGGCCCGACTGCTTGACGCCGCCAAAGGGCGCGACCTCGGTCGAGATGATCCCGGTGTTGACGCCGACGATGCCGTATTCCAGCGCCTCGGCCACTTTGTAGACCCGGCTCAGATCCTTGGCGTAGAAATAGGATGCGAGGCCAAAGATGGTGTCATTGGCCATGGCGATGACCTCGTCCTCGTCCTCGAATTTGAACAGCGGCGCCAGCGGGCCGAATGTTTCCTCGGTCGAGAACTGCATATCCGTGGTGGCGCCGGTCACGATGGTCGGCTGGAAGAAGGAGCCGCCCAGCTCGGACGGGGTGCCGCCCAGAATGATCTCGGCGCCCTTGGCCTGCGCGTCGGCCAGATGGGCCTCGACCTTTTCAACGGCCTTGTCGTTGATCAGCGGGCCGAACTGAACGCCGTCCTCAAGACCGTCGCCGACTTTCATCTTGGCAACCGCCTCTTTCAGCTTGGCGGCGAAAGCATCATAGACACCGGCCTGCACGTAGATCCGGTTGGCGCAGACGCAGGTTTGGCCGTTGTTGCGGAACTTGCACATGATCGCGCCTTCGACAGCAGCGTCGAGATCGGCATCGTCAAAGACGATGAAAGGCGCATTGCCACCCAGTTCCATCGAGCATTTCATCACCTGATCCGCCGCTTGGCGCAGCAGCAGACGGCCAACCGGGGTCGAGCCGGTGAAGGTCAGCTTGCGCACCGCCGGGTTCTCACAGAATTCCAGCCCGGTTTCTGGCGCGTCCGAGGTGGTGACCACGTTGAACACACCCGCCGGAATGCCTGCGCGTTCCGCTAGAACCGCCAGCGCGGTGGCCGACAGGGGCGTCAGCTCGGCCGGGCGGGCGACAAAGGCACAGCCTGCGGCCAGCGCCGGACCGGCCTTGCGGGTAATCATCGCGTTGGGAAAGTTCCACGGCGTGATCGAGGCGGCAACCCCGATGGGCTGTTTCAGAACGGTGATCCGCTTGTCCCGCTGATGGCCGGGAATGGTCTCTCCATAGATCCGCTTGGCCTCTTCAGCAAAGAACTCGATGAAAGATGCACCATAGGCAATCTCGCCCTTGGCTTCGGCTAGGGGTTTGCCCATTTCCGCGGTCAGGATGATGCCCAAGTCGTCCTGGTTTTCCATCATCAGGTCAAACCACTTGCGCAAGACATTCGCGCGTTCCTTGCCGGTCCATTTGGCCCAGTCTTTCTGTGCGGCTTCGGCCTGGGCGATGGCACCTGCAACCTGCGCGCGGCTGAGATCGGCAACTTCAGCCACCACATCGCCACGCGCGGGGTTGGTGACATCAAAGGTGCCCTTGTCTCCGTCAACAAACTGGCCGCCCACATAGGCGCGGGTTTCCAGCAGGGTCGGGTCCTTCAAAAGGGACTTCAGCTCGGTGTTCTTGGTCAGCATTGGTGTCTCCCCGGATTATTTGCAGGCATGCAAATCAGCTGGTCATTCATATGTCCAGAACCTTCGATGAGTCCAGAATTTGATCATAAATCTGCCGGACGCTGGTCATAGGCAAAGCAGAAGGGCCGGATGCCGCCGCTTCAGTTAGCTGTTTGACATTGTCCCGCGCAGCCCGTCACTTTGGCAAAAACAACAAACCGGGGAGACTGCCATGGAACTGGACGACGCCTATGCCAACGGAGCCTATATCGCGGGGGCCGATGATTATCCGCCGCGCTGGGATGCCTCGGCCGAGGATTTCCGCAACAGCCTGCACGAGCGCGCCCAGCTCGACATTCCATACGGTCCAGGCGATCGAAACAAGTTCGACCTCTTCCTGCCCGAAGGTACGCCCAAGGGTGTCTTCATCTTCGTGCACGGCGGCTACTGGCTGCGGTTCGACAAAAGCACTTGGTCGCATCTGGCGGTAGGTCCGCTGGCGCATGGCTGGGCCGTGGCAATGCCGTCCTACGACCTGTGCCCCGATGTCTCCATTGCCGATATCACCCGGCAGGTGGCCTCGGCGGTGGTACATATCGCCGAAGAAGTGGACGGCCCCATCGCCCTGGCCGGGCATTCTGCCGGGGGGCATCTGGTCGCCCGCATGCTGGACCGGGCGCTGCTGCCCGAGGATGTAGGCGCGCGCCTGAAAACAGTGATCCCAATTTCGCCGCTGTCGGATCTGCTGCCGCTGTTGCGAACCTCAATGAACAAGCAATTCAAGATGGATGCCGAGGCCGCCAAGGCCGAAAGCCCGGTGGAGATGCAGGACCGCTATGACGTACCGGTCACCGTCTGGGTCGGCGCCGAGGAACGCCCGGCCTTTCTGGATCAGGCGCAATGGCTGACCGATGCCTGGGCGACGGATCACGTCATCGCCTTTGGCAAGCATCATTTCAATGTCATCGACCCATTGGCGGATCCCGACAGCGACTTGGTGGCGCTGATCGTCAATTAGGTAGCCCTGCCGATCTGCGCCGCACCAAGGCACGACCCGGGCAGGGCGGCGCAGAAAACACTTGCCAGCGCTGCGATTCCGCAGCATGTCTGGGATCAGGGCCGGGCGATGGCGTCGCCGCGTGAGGGAGTTCTCACGGGACCCTGACTTAGACACACAATCTGTCCTGTACGCCGGGACCTTTCTTGTAAGCAAAGGAAGGATCCAGCATGACTGCACGTCCTGACATGTACCGTTTTCACAATGGCGAAAAGGCGCCGTTGCAATTCCCCGTGGCCGAGTATGAGGCGCGCATTGCGGGCCTGCGCAAGATCATGGAGCAGGCAGGCGTCACCGCCGCCGTCTTCACGTCGATGCATAATATCTCGTATTATTCGGGGTTTACCTACTGCGCCTTTGGCCGTCCCTACGGTCTTGTGGTGACCGCCGATGCCGCCGTCACCATCAGCGCAGGCATCGACGCGGGCCAGCCCTGGCGCCGCTCTTTCTGCGATAACATCACCTATACCGACTGGCAGCGCGACAATTTCTGGCGTGCGATCCTGTCGGTTTCTGGCCCCTGCGCAACGGTGGGCTACGAGAGCGATCACCTGACCCTGCTGCAAAAGGGCAAGCTCGAAGCCTTTCTGCAACCGGCTGAGATGGTGGATCTTTACGAGCCGACCATGCGCCAGCGCATGCATAAATCCGCTGCCGAGATCGAGATGATCCGCGCCGGTGCCGCAGTGGCCGATGTGGGCGGCTATGCCATCCGCGATGCGATCCGCGAAGGGGTGCGGGAGATCGACGTGGCCATGGCGGGACGCGATGCGATGGAGCTGGAGATCGCCAAACGCTTTCCCGATGCCGAATACCGCGACACCTGGGTCTGGTTCCAGTCGGGCATCAACACTGATGGCGCCCATAACCCGGTGACTGCGCGCAAGCTGCAGCGCGGCGATATCCTGTCGCTGAACACCTTTCCGATGATCTCGGGCTATTACACCGCGCTGGAGCGGACCCTGTTCGTCGGAGAGGTCGATCCCGACAGCCTGAAAGTCTGGGAGGCCAATGTCGCCGCCCATGAATACGGCATCTCGCTGCTGAAATCCGGCGCCAGTTGCGCCGAAATCACCCATAAGATCAACGCCTTCTTCGAAGAACGCGATCTCCTGCAATACCGCACCTTTGGCTACGGGCACTCCTTTGGCGTCCTGTCCCACTACTACGGGCGCGAGGCCGGGCTGGAGCTGCGCGAGGATATCGACACGGTGCTGGAGCCGGGAATGGTCATTTCGATGGAGCCCATGCTGACCATCGCGGAAGACAACCCCGGCGCGGGCGGCTACCGCGAACATGACATCCTGGTGATCACCGAGGATGGCAACGAGAACATCACCGGCTACCCCTACGGGCCGGAGTTCAACGTGGTCGGGTAACGGGGGCCGAAAGGCTCAAGAGTCGGGGGGTGACATCCGGACACCCCCCGTACACAGGCTGTGCAGCCTCTGTTCGGCAGGCAGGCCGCAGTCCAGGGGTTATGCGGCGTTTTTCTCGCCGTCCACTGCCGCATTGCAGGCAATCCGGCGCATGTCGTCCCGGGTCATTGGCTGACCGAAGTAAAAGCCCTGAACCGAGGTGCAGCTTTCTGCGCGCAGGAAGCTGAGTTCGTCTTCGACCTCGACCCCTTCGGCAAGAACCGGAATGTCGAGGGCAGCCCCGAGCAGCAGCGTGGAGCGCACGATGGCGGCACGCTGTGCGTCTTTATGCACGTCCTGAACGAAACTGCGGTCGATCTTGATCTTGTCGAATGGGAAGGTCTGCAACATCGACAGCGACGAATACCCGGTGCCGAAATCATCCATGGCGATGCGAATACTCAGCTCTTTCAGCTTGTGCATCACCTTCAGCGTATGCGCCTGATCGTCGATGATGCTGGCTTCGGTGATTTCCAGTTCAAGGCGCTGCGGGTCGAGGCCGGTCTCGAACAGGTTGTCCATCACGTCTTCGACAAACGAGGGCTGCACCAGCTGTTGCGGCGCCACGTTGACGGCAATGCTGTAGGGGTGATCCCATTGCGCCGCCTCGCGGCAGGCCTCCCGCAGCACCCAGGCGCCGATATCGCGAACCAGACCGGTTTCTTCGGCCACCGGGATGAATTCATCCGGGGACACCCGACCACGCGTCGGATGGTTCCAGCGCAAGAGCACTTCGAACCCCACCGGCGCCAGCGTTTCCAATGTGTTCTGGAGTTGATACACCAGTTCGAATTCATTGTTCTGCAGCGCCAGACGCAGGTCATGCACCAGCTGCGTCTTGTCCCGGCTACGGCGGTCCATTTCCTCGTCGAATTGGCAGATCGGCGTGTCTGCTTCTGACTTGGCCCGATACATCGCCACATCCGATTTATGCAGCAACTGGTTCGGATCACGCCCGTCTTCCAGCGTCGATGCAATCCCGATCGACGCCCCGACCCGCAACGAGACTTCCTCCAGGTCGATGGGCTCTACTATGGCGGCATGTAGACGCTCTGCAAAGCTCTGCACCTCTTCGATGCGGCGGAACCCCAGTTTGATGGCGACAAATTCGTCACCGCCAACCCGCGCGATGTATTCGCCTTCACTCTTTTGCTCATTCAAGCTCTGCGAAACCCGGCGCAATACTGCATCTCCTATCGCATGGCCATGCAGATCGTTCACCTCCTTGAACAGATTGAGGTCGATCGTCAGCACCGCCGCCTTTGCTGTCTCATTTTCAGTCAGCTGCGTCTGCAGGGCATCCAGTTTGCGGGTCAGCCACATCCGGTTGGGCATGCCGGTCAGCGGATCATGCAGGGCCGCGTGGGTGAGTTGGGAACGGGATTCCCCTTCGAGATTGACCTCAATACTCGCAGAAGCGATGGCAATCAGCAGAATGATCCCTGTCACTCCGAAGATCAGCATGGCCATGGCGGTATCCGAAATTGTCTCGGTCGGCACCTCAATTGAGGAATCCAGCCGGATCTCGATGGCGCTCATCCCGGTGAAATGCATAAGACAGATCGCCAGGACCATGGCCCCCGCTGGCCATAGCCGCCCGGCCACCCCGCCCAGGCGTTGGACAATCAAACCATAGCTGAGTGCGCCAAAACCCGCGCCCAGAAGGACAGAGGCCACCAGATGCGGAAGGCTCCAGACAATCGTTCCGGGGAGCAAATAGGCGTTCATGCCAGTGTAATGCATCGCCGTCACGGTCAGCCCGAACACCGCCCCCGCTGCACAGGCCGCAATCCGGCTGCGGGCATAGGCCAGCCCGGTGTTTGCAGCCAGTGAACCGATGACGCCGACCAGAAGCGATACGCCAGTCAGCACCGGTTCATACCCATGCGCATAGCCCGGGTCATAGGACAGCATCGCGATAAAGTGGGTCGACCAGATCGTGGCCCCGGTGATCAAACCGGCAAGGGGCAGCTGAACCAGGCGGCGCATGCCCGTCCACTGGGTCAAACGGGTGGACATATGTGTGGAGAGGACCGAACCGATGACGCAAATAAAAGCAGCCACGGCAACCAGGCCATAAATATGCTCCTGGGTGATACAGTCCAACAGACGATACATGAACCAAGTCCTCGGGTCGTATATGAGATTCAGTCTCTTGTCCCGTTGAACGGTTAACAAAACAACCGTGATTCAGCTCGCCCCAGAGATAACATGAGTATCATTGTAATATTTAAAAAGTGATCATCCGCCATCCTGCCTTGGCGGGCTATGGTGGAAACGGCTCTCCGACCCCTCCCATTGCACGCTCCCTCGCAATCGGGCATAGGAGGGGGAACCCTCCTGTATTGTGCAGGCTGGGGCGGGCAGGGGGGCTATGCAGTCCTGTGCCGCCCCAAGGATCCCTAACCGAGCCTTATAGACTGACCTCCGCCCCATGGACGATCTGCCCAAGAAGACCAAGAATGAATTCGCTCTGATCCAGCTTCTCCCCAACATCATGACGGTGGGGGCGATCTGTGCGGGGTTGTCGGCGATCCGGTTCGGGGTGCAGGGCAATTACGTGCTGGCGGTGCAGCTGATCCTGCTGGCGGCGCTGCTGGATGGTCTTGACGGGCGGTTGGCGCGGGCCCTGGGCAGCGACAGCAAGATGGGAGCCGAGCTGGATTCGCTCGCGGATTTCCTGAACTTCGGCGTCGCGGCGCCGCTGGTGATCTATTTCTGGGCCTTGCAGGACATGCGCAGCGCCGGGTGGATTTCGGTGCTGGTGTTCTCGGTCTGTTGCGTGGTGCGGCTGGCGCGGTTCAACGTGGCAGCGAAATCGGATGAGCCGGTCGTGGGCGAACGCCTTGGCTACTTCACCGGCATCCCTTCGCCTGCCGGGGCACTACTGGCGATGCTGCCGATGTTCGTCTCCTTCTCCTTCTCCGGCGGGCTGGTCGTTCCGGATCTGCTGATCTGCTTTCACATGGTTGTCATAGGTTTCCTTATGATCAGTCGCATCCCGACCTGGTCGCCCAAGGCGGTGAAGATCAGCCGGGAGAATGTGAAATACTTCCTGGTGGGCTGTGCCTTTGCCGGGGCGGCGGTTCTGACCTATGCTTGGACGACGCTGGTTGTGTTGTGCCTTGTTTACGTGGTTTTGGTGGTCTGGGGGCTGATCCGAAAGGTACCGGATTGAGCGGGTAACAAGAAAACGGGGAGGCACGGGATTGGAACTGAAGGCGGTTCAATCATCCTACGCGCGCTGGGCGCCAATTTATGACAGGACATTCGGGGCGGTTACCAATGCCGGGCGGCGCCGGGTCGTGAACTATATCACCCGGCGTGGCGGCAGCGTGCTGGAGGTTGGCGTTGGCACCGGGCTGTCGCTGCCACATTACGGCGCGGATCTGCGCGTCACCGGTATCGATTTCAG
The DNA here is from genome assembly GCF_041300735.1 of Phaeobacter sp. SYSU ZJ3003. NCBI lineage: Bacteria > Pseudomonadati > Pseudomonadota > Alphaproteobacteria > Rhodobacterales > Roseobacteraceae > Phaeobacter > Phaeobacter sp. SYSU ZJ3003. Next base: position 68,963 of record NZ_PXNU01000020.1, read on the forward strand.
CACCGAAATGCTGGCCAAGGCAGAAACCCGCGTGGCCGAGATGGATCTGGCCAATGTCGCGGGGCTGCGGCAGATGGATGCGCGTGATCTGGATTTTCCCGATGCCTCCTTTGACACGGTGGCGGCAATGCATGTGCTGTCGGTGGTGCCCGAGCCGCAAAAGGTGATGGCGGAAATCGCCCGGGTGCTGAAACCCGGCGGCGAGGTGGTGATCAGCAACCATTTCAAAAGCACCCAGGGCGTTCTGGCCTCGCTTGAGAAGATATCGGCCCCCTTTGCCAATGTGCTGGGCTGGCATTCCGATTTCGAGATCGGGACCATCCTTGGCGAAGAGACGCTCAGCCTCAAGGAGCAGGAAAGTCTGCCCCCCTTTGGGATGATGACCTTTCTGGTGCTGAAGAAAGCCCGCCAAAACTAAGCCCGTGCCCGAACTGCCCGCTTCGGATGGGCGGCGGGCGCCCCCGCACCCTTGTGCGGTCGGCGGGATTGGCATCGCGGCAAAAACGCTTATGTTCGAAGGGGTAAGCCAGCGCCTTGGCCGGGCTCTGCCGCAGGGCAGCGCCGCAGGCTTGGGCCGCGTTGGGGCTGGGGGCGGTGATGTTAGGCTTTTTTCGGCTGTTTTTCTTTCTGATGATTGGGCTCACGGTGGTTTACGGCGCCG
>NZ_PXNU01000021.1:0-71111 GCF_041300735.1 Phaeobacter sp. SYSU ZJ3003
TTCTGATGATTGGGCTCACGGTGGTTTACGGCGCCGTGTCGCTTTATTCGCGGGAAATGCGCCGGGCCAAGTTGAAACGCCGCTGGGCTGAGAAGGGCTTGACCGGAGATCGCGCGGCCTTCATCCAGCGGGGGTTGCGGCGGTATGACCATTCGTTCCGGCGTCGGCTGATCCTGCTTGTCTATGTGGTGCCGCTGGGGTTGATTGCGACGCTGATCTATATGGTAAATTTCAGATAGGAGGCCTTTATGGGCTACATCAAATGGGGATTTCTGATCACCGTCTGGCTGCTGTTCGGGGCCTTCCTGCACTATACGTTGCCGCAGTATGACGTGGTGCGGATCGTCAACACCTACGAGGAGCGTCAGGAACTGAATGACTGGACGCGGATGTTCTGGTCGACGCCCGACACCCAGTCGACCGAGCAGAGCAACCGGGATGTGCAGTTCATTCAGGCGGTGCGTCCCGATGGCAGCGCGATCGTTTACCGGAACGAGGACACCGGTTGGAACTGGCCGCCCTATTTCAAATTCGACACCGCCAATCTGTATACCGAGGCCAATGACGCGATCTCGAACAAGGCCGCGCCGGAATGGGTGGCGGTGCTGCACTATGGTTGGCGCAACGAATTCCTGTCGGCCTTTCCCAATGCGGTTGGGATCAAACCCGTTGCCGGGCCGGATGACAAACCTCTGAACTGGGTCAGCATTCTGATCCTAGTGCTGATTGCGGCGCTGTTCTGGGCCATCTACGTGCGCTGGCGCCGCTTCCGCCGCAACCGGCTCGACCCGATGATCGATGATGTGGAAGACAGCCTTTATGCCGCTGGCGACGCCATATCAGAGCGCCGCAGCAGGCTGCGCCGCTGGCTTGGTGGCGGCAACAAGTGATCCTGTTCGCCGCGCCGGGGGTGCGGGGTGGCCCTTACGGTTGAGGTCGATTAATCGCTGAACAGATCTGGGTTCTGGCTGATGTCTTTGGCCTGCTCCGCCGTAATGCCAAACACCCTGGCCAGTTTGGCGACCTTGTCTTCTGCAGTGTCCGCCTCGTGCAGGGTAACGAAGGGATCAAACCCGGCATCCCGGATCCGGTCGGTTTCATGCAGGATATCATTGCGGATGGTCGGCAGGATCCGGTCGAGGGTCTGTTTCGGTGTCTGCACTCCGACAAGGCCAGATCGCTGGGCATGGGCGATCAGATATTCATCGGTGAAATCACAATCGAGGTGAAGCACCTGCGTCACTGAGCGGTCAGAGGCGAAGTCATTCATCAGCTCCAGCCCCGAGGGATCTATGCAGACGATCAGCCGGTTGCTGTCGTAATATTCAAACAGCATGCGCATCAGGGCGCGGCGGTGGCGAGTGCGTTTCCACAGCGAGGCTTCGATCCCGCCAAGATCGGGTAAGGGCGTGTCTTCCTCGTGGAAGAGATAGGCGATGGCCGGAACCTCAGTGCGCTCGTTGACTTGCCGGATCAGCCTCTTGGCCACGTGCCATTTCTTGCACACGACCATGGTCAATTCGCGTTCTCGCCCCAGGCTGCTTTCGGTTTCCCAGAACCGCGGTGCAAAGCGGCGTCCGTTGCGACCGCGCTGGGTAAGGAACTGGAACAGGCTGCGCCCCTCGTTCGAGATCTGGAACTCCACGCCCTCGGCCGCGTAGAGCCGCCCGAGACGGCGTTTCAGATCCTTGGCATCCGGGCTGATTTTGCGGGCAAAGAGGAAATCCTGGCTCAGCAGCAGATCGTAGTGATCGTTGTAGAAATTCACCGGCATTCCGTAATCGGTGAACATCAGAAAGGTGAGCGTGCGGCACTGGATCTCATCGCCCGGGATCAGGTGGCGGACCAGCGTCTGGAAAAAGGTCTCATCCGGGATCCATGTGGTGCGGAAGAAGCGGACCACATCGCGCCGCTCCCGCACGAATTGCAGGATCGCCTCAACAGTGCGGCGGCGCAGGCACCACCACTGGCTGCCAATCTGAACCTGAATGTCCGAAGGCACCGCGCGGTGCAGGCGGAGTTTCTTCTGAAGGTTATGACTCCATTCGAACAGAGCCTTGTTCTTGCGTTCGTTGAAGACATGCCGGTAGATCAACCGGTCTTCCTTCATGCCGGTCTTAATCCAGTCGCTTTCGAAGAAATCAAAGCTTTCGATGAAGTCGAAATCGTTCTGATCCAGATAGTCATGCGCGTACTGGGCGGTCTTGATCGCCATGCAATCGCCCGACAGCATGTAGAAATGGGTGGCCCTGGGGAAGTTGTCGGCGGCGGTGCGCATTGCTGCTAGGGTGGCGCGGACCAGCGACCATTCTCCCCAGCCGCATTTGATGCGCCGCCGCGGAAAGCAGACATTGGGATTGTCGTCGAGGGCCGCGCGGATCTCGGCATAGTCTTGATCGCTGGCGCGGCCGTCGAAATGGATCACCATGTAATCGCCGACCGCCGTCAGCCGTTCGGCCTGCTGGATGATCGCCTCGGGGTCCTTATGGCAGAGCAGTATGTATGCAATTTTTGCCATTCTGACGACGGTACGCCCCTGTTTTGCTGGATTGTCTTCTTGATAAAGCTCGGAGCTGTTTGAAGAAACAAGATTATTTGTCTTTTGGTCGCGATGTGGTCATTGTTGCGTCGAGTGGACAGGAACGGAGTTGGTTGCGGATGGGATTCCCAGGAACCTGGATGACCGAGAGTGAAAGCGTGATTTACCGGGTGGTGCCGAAATGCGCCTGTTCGACCATCGGTCAGATACTCTATTATTCCGATCACGGCAGGTTCTTTGAGGGCGATATTCACGATTCAAAGGAAGGCCTGCATAAATGGGCGCAGGAGGTCAGTCAGGAGCCGATCAGCCGCAATGTGCTGGGCCAGCGCACCTATGCCTTCACCTGCGTGCGCAACCCCTATACCCGGGTGCTCAGCTCCTTCTTTGACAAGATCTGCGGCATCCAGCGCAACGGCAAGCGCTATCGTGGCAATCTGGTGCCACGGCTGGTCTATGATTACGGGATCGAGGTCGGCGGCGAGGATGGCCAGCAGGAGTTCGACCAGATCAAGAGCTTCCGGCGGTTCCTTTTATTCGTGCGCGACACCATCCGGTTCCGGCGTCCGATGGAGCCGGATATCCACTGGTCGGCGGCCTCGGGGCATGTGTCGACCTTTATCGTGAATGGCGGACGCTACAACAAGATCATCTGGACCGAGGCCTTTAACGATGGGATGCAGGGCGTTCTGGACGCCATCGAGACGCCGCATCCCGTGGATCTGGCGGCAATCCCGCGCTTCAACGAAAGCGAAGGCCACGGTCCCAAACGCGCGCATCCGGTCGAGGATTACTTCGACGATCTGTCGATGCATCTGATCTATGAGATCTACAAGCGCGACTTCGATCTGTTCAAATACGATTTTGAAAACCCGGCCAACAAGATGCCCATCGGAGAGATCGATCTGGACGAGGTGCACGCCAAGCTGGGCGACTGATCGTGTCTTTGGCAGAAACAGGGGTACTCCCGCCCATCGTCGGGCATTGAAAATGCCCATCCGCTGGTTGGGCGTGGCGCCGCTGGCGCGGCGCGCAGGGGGCTGAGAAGCGGTTGAGGGGCAGGTCTGCCCTCAACGCACCCTATCGATTTTCTTTGGGATGGGCGCGTCAAGGGTGAACCGCGCGGGCCGCGCGGCGGCGGAGCCGCCCTTGACCCGGGTCGCAGATGCCGCGGTCGAAGGCCGGATAAGAAAAAGGCCCCTCAGCCGGGTTGGCGAGGGGCCTTCGTCATTCATTCAGAGGCGGTCACTCGTCGTCTGGCAGCGCGCGCACGGCGCCCTTGGCGGCGCTGGTGGTCAGCATCGCGTAGGCCTTGAGCGCGGTCGAGACCTTGCGCTTGCGCGGTTTCGCCGGTTTCCAGCCAGCGGCCTCTTGCGCGGCGCGGCGGCTGGCGAGTTCCTCGTCCGAGACGGCCAGGTGGATCGAGCGGTTGGGGATGTCGATCTCGATGGTGTCGCCCATCTGCACCAGGCCGATGGCGCCGCCTTCGGCCGCTTCGGGGGAGACGTGACCGATGGAGAGACCCGAGGTGCCGCCGGAAAAACGCCCGTCGGTCAGGAGGGCGCAGGCTTTGCCCAGACCTTTGGATTTCAGGTAGGAGGTCGGGTAGAGCATTTCCTGCATGCCCGGGCCGCCGCGCGGGCCCTCATAGCGGATCACCACCACATCGCCTTCCTTGACCTTGCCGGTCAGGATGTCGCTGACGGCCTGATCCTGGCTTTCGCAGACATAGGCCGAACCGGTGAAATTCAGGATGCTTTCATCGACGCCAGCAGTCTTCACGATGCAGCCATCCAGCGCGATATTGCCGAACAGAACCGCAAGGCCGCCATCCTTGGAAAAGGCATGTTCGGCCGAGCGGATGACGCCGCCCTTCCGGTCGGTGTCGAGCTCCTTGTAGCGGTTGGATTGCGAGAAGGCCTCGGTCGTGCGCACGCCGCCCGGCGCCGCCTTGAACAGCTCTTCGGCCTCGGGGTTGTTGGCGACCTTGACGTCCCATTTGGCGATGGCTTCGCCCATGGTGCTGGAGTGTACGGTGGAACAGTCATCGTGCAACAGACCGGCGCGGCTGAGTTCTCCGAGGATCGAGAAGATGCCGCCAGCGCGGTGCACGTCTTCCATATGGACGTTCTCGATGTTGGGGGCCACCTTGCACAGGCACGGCACCTTGCGGCTGAGCCGGTCCATGTCGGACATGTCGAAATCCACCTTGCCTTCATTGGCAATGGCCAGGAGGTGCAACACCGTGTTGGTCGAGCCGCCCATGGCGATGTCGAGGCTCATGGCGTTTTCAAAGGCCTCGAAGGTGGCGATTTCGCGCGGCAGCAGGCCTTTTTCCTCGCCCACGTAGTGGCGTTTGGTGATGTCGACGATCTTGCGGCCCGCCTCCAGGAACAGGTTCTTGCGGTCGGCGTGGGTGGCAAGCGTGGAGCCGTTGCCGGGCAGGGCAAGACCCAGCGCCTCGGCCAGGCAGTTCATCGAGTTGGCGGTGAACATGCCCGAGCAGGAGCCGCAGGTGGGGCAGGCGTTTTCCTCGATATGCTGGACCTGTTCGTCGCTCAGTGTGTCGCTGGCGGCGGCAACCATGGCATCGACGAGGTCGATCTTCTTGGCATCCAGATCGGCGATGTCGATCTTGCCCGCTTCCATCGGGCCGCCGGAGACGAAGATCACCGGGATATTGAGACGCATGGCGGCCATCAGCATGCCCGGAGTGATCTTGTCGCAGTTGGAGATGCAGACCATGGCATCAGCGCAATGGGCGTTGACCATATATTCCACGCTATCCGCGATCACCTCACGCGAGGGCAGCGAGTAAAGCATACCGTCATGGCCCATGGCGATACCGTCATCCACCGCGATGGTGTTGAATTCCTTGGCAACGCCGCCTGCGGCCTCGACCTCGCGGGCGACCATCTGGCCGAGATCCTTGAGGTGGACGTGACCTGGCACGAACTGGGTGAAGGAGTTGACGATGGCGATGATCGGCTTGCCAAAATCATCGTCTTTCATACCGGTTGCGCGCCAAAGGCCACGCGCGCCGGCCATGTTGCGTCCATGGGTGGAGGTTCTGGATCGGTACATTGGCATGTGGCTATTTCCCCTTTTTACCCTCAGGGACATGATTCGCGAAACAAACGCAATAACTGAGGGGCGATTTTGGTTATTTTGCTCCGATTTCCGGGGCGGTTGCGGAATGGGTTATGCGGGTTTTCTGAATGTCACCGACGGGCGGCTCAGCGTGAGGTGACAGGCAAGGCCGATCAGCAGGGCCCAGAAGGGCGCGCCGATCCCGAGAAAGCTGATGCCCGAAACCGTGCCCATGAAACACAGCAGTGCCGCCTCGCGCCCTTCGGTCGGGGCCAGCGCATGGGACAGCCCGTTGCCGATGGTCGACAAGAGCGCAAGGCCTGCAATGGTGGCGACCAGCGCATGCGGTGCGATCAGGAATAGGGAAATCACGGCAGCGCCGCCCAGCCCCACGGCGCAATAGATCACCCCGGCGGCCACCACGGCGAGGTAGCGGGTGTTCGGATCCTCATCCGCTTCGGGACCAGCGCAGATGGCGGCGGTGATGGCGGCCAGGTTGAAGGCATAGCCGCCAAAGGGGGCGAGGATCAGCGAAGCGATCCCGGTCACCGTCAGCGCGGCCGAAACCGGCGGAACGTAACCTGCGCTGCGCAAGGTCACCACGCCGGGCATGTTCTGGGAACACATGGTCACGATATAGAGCGGTAGTCCAAGGCCGATCAGCGCCGAAAGGGTGAATTCGGGCATCACCGCCTCGGGGGTGGCGAGGGTCAGGTTCAGCTGCTGCAGGTCTCCGAAGCTGCCGGTTGCGGCGGCCCAGATGACACCCGCCAGCAGAACCAGCGGGATCGTGTAGCGCGGTGCATAGACCTTGCCGATCAGAAAGACCGCGCCCATCACCGCGACCAGCCAGACGTCTTCTTCAAGCGAAGTGAACGCCTCCAGCCCAAAGCGGAACAGGATCCCGGCCAAAAGCGCATTCGCCAGCGTATCCGGGATCAGCCGCGCCAGCCGCTCGAACCAGCCGGTGAGGCCGGTGAGCGTTAGCAAGGCGGCGCAGAACAGAAAGGCGCCCGTGGCCTCGGGTAGGGTGGTCGCGCCACCGCCCACCGCCAGAAGAGCGGCACCGGGCGTGGACCAAGCGGTCAGAACCGGCAGGCGGAACCACAGCGACAGGATCAGGCTCGTGATCCCCATGCCCAGCCCGAGGGCCAGAAGCCAGCTGTTGGCTTGCGCCTGGTTTGCCTCCAACGCCGCGATGGCCTGAAAGATGATCGCCACCGAGCTGGTGTACCCGACCAGAACGGCGACGGCGCCTGCCGTGATATGAGAGAGTTTCAGCTGCGGCATCATGGGGATCCTGAATGGGGTTTTCCCGGGCGTCGGGCTCTTGTAGGGTCAGTTTGTGCGTTATAGCGCACATTATCTTCTGTGCGCTATAACGCACAAGGCTTTTTTGAAGAGATCGACAGACCGATGCCAACGCAGCCCGCGTCCCCGCCTGTAGGCGAAGACAAGATTTCGCAGAATCTGAAGCAGATCCGGGCCGAGGCCGGTTTCAGCCTGTCGCGGGCGGCCGAGGTGACGGGAGTCTCCAAGGCGATGCTGGGGCAGATCGAACGAGGCGAATCCAGCCCGACCATCGCCACGCTCTGGAAGATCGCCAAGGGGTTTCACCTGCCGCTGACCGCCTTGATCGAGGATAGCAGTCAGCCCAAGGTTCTGGGCGAGAGCGTGTTCCGCACGGTGCAGTTTCCCGGCAGTATCGCGGTCAAGATCGTCTTTCCCTTTGATCCCAATCTCGGGGCCGAGACCTTTCACGTGCGCCTGCGACCGGATCAGTGCCACCAGTCCCAGGCGCATGACGCGGGCGTGACCGAAGAGGTCTTTGTGCTCGAAGGGCCTGTGGAGGTGCTGAGCGATGGGGCGTGGGTGCGGCTCGACGTCGGGGAGGGGCTGCGCTTTGCGGCCGATCAGCCCCATGGGTACCGTGCAGGGCCGGACGGGGCGGCCTTTCTCAACATGCACCATTATCGCAAACCGGATCCGACTGGCTGATCAGATCCTGCGCCCGCAAAGGTCACAATTCCGTATGGCACCACACGGCAGTGCTTGCCGAAGTCTCACCTTGTGACTAGGGCTTTGGCAGGGACGTAAAAGCCGATTGGGGGAGGCACCGATGGAAACGCTGCGCGGCAGTCTGTTGATGGTGCTGGCCATGGGGGCCTTTGCGCTGGAGGATATGTTCATCAAATCAGCGGCGCAGGCGCTGCCGGTCGGGCTGATTCTGGTTTTCTTCGGTCTTGGCGGTATGGTGCTGTTTGCACTGGTGGCGCGTGCGCAGGGACAGGCCTTGTGGCACCCGGCCTATTGCACGCGCGTGATGCTGTTGCGCTCTCTGTCAGAGGTCGTTGGGCGTCTGTGTTTTACCCTGGCCCTTGCGCTGACGCCGCTGTCCTCGGCCTCGGCCATCCTGCAGGCGACGCCGCTGGTGGTCGCGGCGGGCGCGGTGGTGTTCTTTGGCGAAACGGTGGGCTGGCGGCGTTGGCTGGCGATTCTGGTCGGTTTCGCCGGGGTTCTGATCATCCTGCGCCCCGGGGTCAGCGGCTTTGAACCGGCTTCGCTGTTCGCGGTGGCCGGAACGCTGGGCTTTGCCGGGCGCGATCTGGCAACGCGGGCGGCGCATGTGTCGATGCACAACAGCCAGCTCGGTATGCTGGGTTTTGCCATGCTGGCAGTGGCCGGGGTCATCGCGCTGGGTTGGACCGGGCTTGATGGGCTGGGGGAAGGGGCGCTGACGAACCCAAGCGTCTGGCTGGATGTGGCCTGCGCCACGGTAATCGGGGTGATCGCCTACGGGGCGCTGACCGGCGCCATGCGGCTGGGCGAAATCTCGGTCGTGGCGCCCTTCCGTTATACGCGGCTTGTCTTTGCCATGGTGCTGGGCATCCTGGTTTTTGGCGAGCGGCCCGATACGCTGACGCTGATTGGCAGTGCGGTGATCGTGGCCAGTGGTGTCTTTACCCTGATCCGCAGCCGCAAAGCCTGAGTCATCTTGCGTCCGGTCCCGGGCGCGCTTACATCTGCCTGCCATGGCCAAGCAGAAATCAGACCCGAACTACAAAGTGATTGCAGAGAACCGCCGGGCGCGGTTCGATTACGCGATCGAGGAAGATCTCGAATGCGGGATCGTTCTTGAGGGGTCGGAGGTGAAATCTCTGCGCGCCGGGGGGGCCAATATCGCTGAATCCTATGCGACCGTCGACGACGGGGAGCTGTGGCTGGTGAACTCCTATATCGCGCCCTATGCGCAGGCCAAGGTGTTCAAGCACGAGGAGCGTCGCCGCCGTAAGCTGCTGGTGTCGCGCAAGGAGCTGGCACGCCTGTGGAATGCGACGCAGCGCAAGGGCATGACCCTGGTTCCGCTGGTGCTCTATTTCAACCATCGGGGCATGGCGAAGATGAAGATCGGCATCGCCAAGGGTAAGAAGAACCACGACAAGCGCGAGTCCCAGGCCAAACGCGACTGGTCGCGCCAGAAACAGCGGCTGCTGAAGGACGCGCGCTGACGCCAATAGCCTGAGCTGCCGGAACCATCCTTCGGGACGGGGACGAGGCAGGCCCGGCGGGCCGTTTGTCGCCACGGCACCACGTTTGGTGCATGTATCAGGGAAATATTGTACCGGAACAGCCGCTTCTCTTGCGACTCCGCGCGGTGGGCTGTACCCATGCGCCAGCGAACCTGAGGGGAGGCGTTTTTGATGGATGATCCGAAAACTCTTGTGTCAACCGACTGGCTGGCAGCCCATCTGAAGGATCCCGATCTCAGGATTCTGGACGGGTCATGGTATCTGCCCAATGAGAACCGCGATCCCAAGGCGGAATATGACGCGGCCCATATCCCCGGCGCGCGCTTCTTTGACATCGATGATATTTCGGACCACCGGTCGGAACTGCCCCATATGGTGCCACCGGTCGAGAAGTTCATGTCGCGCCTGCGCGCGATGGGCGTGGGCGACGGTCATCAGGTGGTGGTCTATGACGGCGCCGGTCTGAAATCGGCGGCCCGTGTCTGGTGGCTGTTCCGGTTGATGGGGCAGATGAATGTCGCGGTGCTGGATGGCGGTCTGCCGAAATGGCAGGCTGAGGGGCATCCGGTCGAAGACCTGCCGCCGATGATCCGCGACCGCCACATGACCGTGCGGGTGCAGAACCAGCTGGTTCGCGATGTGACGCAGGTCTCTGCGGCCGCCAAGCTGGGCGATCATGAAATCATCGACGCCCGCGCTGCCGAACGGTTCCGCGGCGAGGTCCCGGAACCGCGCGAAGGGCTGCGCTCGGGCCATATCCCCGGCTCTAAGAACGTGCCCTATGTTACCCTATTGAACCCCGATGGCACCCTGAAAGACGCAAACGGCATTCGCGCCACCTTTGAAGGGGCCGGTGTCGACCTTGCGAAACCTGCCATCACCACCTGCGGCTCGGGTGTGACCGCCGCCGTTCTCAGCCTGGCACTGGAGCGCATCGGCAAGACCGATCACGCGCTTTATGATGGATCCTGGGCAGAATGGGGCGCCTTCCCGACCCTACCCGTTGCAACCGGAGAGAACTGATGTTCGAGACCCTGAAACCGCAGCCAGCGGACAAGATCCTGGCGCTGATGCAGATGTACCGCGAAGATCCGCGCGCGGATAAGATCGACCTTGGTGTCGGTGTCTACAAGAACGCCGAGGGCGTCACCCCGGTGATGCGCGCGATCAAGGCCGCCGAGCACAAGCTGTGGGAAGAAGAAACCACCAAGGCCTATACTGGCCTCGCGGGTGATCCCGGTTATGCCGATGTGATGATCAAGCTGATCCTTGCGGGTAGCGTTGATCGCGGCAATATCGCTGCCGCCGCGACCCCCGGCGGTACCGGTGCCGTGCGCCAGGCGTTCGAGCTGATCAAGATGGCCAACCCCAAGGCACGCGTTTTTGTGTCGGACCCGACCTGGCCGAACCACATCTCGATCCTGAAATACGTCGGCATCGAGACCGTCACCTACCGCTATTTCGACCGCGAAACCCGCGGCGTGAACTTCGACGGGATGATCGAGGATCTGAAGGGCGCCGAGAAGGGCGACGTGGTGCTGCTGCACGGCTGCTGCCACAATCCCACCGGTGCCAACCTGAACACCACCCAGTGGCAGGAGGTGATCGACCTTCTGAACGCGCGCGGTCTGATCCCGATGATCGACATTGCCTATCAGGGCTTTGGCGACGGTCTGGAAGAAGACGCAGCGGGTGTGCGCATGGTGGCTGCCCAGACGCCCGAATGCCTGATCGCGGCAAGCTGCTCCAAGAATTTCGGCATCTACCGCGAACGCACCGGCCTTCTGATGGCGGTTAGCCAGGACGGCAGCGCCCAGGCGCTGAACCAAGGCACGCTGGCCTTCCTCAACCGGCAGAACTTCTCTTTCCCGCCGGATCACGGCGCGCGCCTGGTGACGATGATCCTGAACGACGACGCCCTGCGCGCCGATTGGGCATCCGAGCTGGAAGAGGTGCGTCTGGGCATGCTGGGCCTGCGTCAGCAGCTGGCGGATGAGCTGCAGCGCCTGAGCGGCTCGGACCGCTTCGGCTTTATCGCGCAGCACCGGGGTATGTTCTCGCTGCTCGGGACCACGCCCGAGCTGGTCGAGAAGATGCGTGTCGACAATGGCATTTACATGGTCGGCGACAGCCGCATGAATATCGCGGGTCTCAACAAGACCACGGTGCCGCTGCTGGCCAAGGCGATCATCGACGCGGGCGTCTGAGCGCCGCGACAAACAATGATGTGAAGAGTCAAACGCGCTCCCGAGTGGGGCGCGTTTTTTGTGTTACTGTCATGGGGCAGGGGCTCCCGCGCCCGCAGGTGCCTTGCCTCTGGCAAGAACCCTTGGCGGGTTTGGGCCTGGCGCCGCTGACGCGGCGCAAGGGATTTCGCTGAGAAGCGGTTTAAGGGCAGGTCTGCCCTCAAACGCGCCTTGACCATTGTGAACAGCAGCGCACCGCGCCTCAAGGGAACCTCGCGCCTTGCGCGAGGCCGCTGGTGCGGCCCTTGACCCGCGGTGCGCTTTGATGGGCGGGGCTTTGGCGGCAGATGAGAGCAGCAGGCGCCGCGTCAGCGGCGCCGGGCCCAACCGCAAAGGGACAGTCTATGACTGTGCCGGAGCGGGCGGGAGGGTTCACTCGATGCTGGGGGAAAGGGGACTAGGCAAAGAAAAACGCGGCCCCGAGAGGCCGCGTTCCTAGATCTGTGTCAGGAGGCTGGGTTTAGCCTGCCTTGAACTCCGGATAGGCTTCCATGCCCAGTTCCGCCATGTCGAGACCGTTGATCTCGTCTTCTTCGGTGACGCGGATGCCCATGGTTGCCTTCAGGATCAGCCAGACAATGCCGGAGACGATGAAGGTGAAGGCGCCGATGGCAACGAAGCCGGTGATCTGGGTCACGAAGGAGGTACCTTCGGTGTAGAAGGGAACCGCGAAGGTGCCCCAGAAGCCTGCGACCAGGTGCACAGGGATGGCGCCGACGACGTCGTCGATCTTCAGCTTGTCCAGCATCGGCACAACGAAGACCACGATCACACCACCGACAGCACCGATCCAGAGTGCGCCGAACAACGAGGGATCAAGCGGACCGGCGGTGATCGACACCAGACCGGCCAGAGCGCCGTTCAGGGTCATGGTAAGGTCGGGCTTCTTGAACATGACCTGGGTCAGCAGCAGGGCAGCGACAGCACCAGCGGCGGCAGCCATGTTGGTGTTGGCGAAGATGCGCGACACGTCGGTCACATCACCCACGGTGCCCATCGCCAGCTGCGAGCCACCGTTGAAGCCGAACCAGCCGAGCCACAGGATGAAGGTACCCAGGGTCGCCAGAGCCAGGTTGGAGCCGGGCATCGGGATGGTTTTGCCGTCTTTGTACTTGCCGATACGCGGGCCGAGGATCAGCGCGCCTGCGAGGGCTGCGAAACCACCTGCTGCGTGCACCAGGGTCGAGCCGGCGAAGTCGGAGAAGCCCATTTCGGACAGGAAGCCGCCGCCCCACTGCCAAGAGGCTTCGATCGGGTAGATCACGCCGGTCAGGATCGCGACGAAGATCAGGAAGGGCCACAGCTTGATACGCTCGGCCAGGGTGCCGGAGACGATCGAGGCAGTGGTGGCGCAGAACATCAGCTGGAAGAAGAAGTCGGAGCCAACCGAAGCATAGTCGAGCGAGGCATCCGCTGCCGCCAGGCCAACCGGTTCAAGCGAGGTGATGGAGAACCAGGGGCCCATCACGCCAGAGATCACCCAGTCGCCGGGGTACATCAGGTTGAAACCGATCAGCCAGTACATGATGGCCGCGATCGAGAACAGCGCGATGTTCTTGGTCAGCTGCATGGTCACATTCTTGGAACGCACCAGGCCTGCTTCGAGCATGGCAAAGCCTGCAGCCATCCAGAACACCAGGAAGCCGCCGATCAGGAACAGCAGGGTGGTAAAGATATAGGGGTTGATGTCGGGGGTTTCTGCTGCCGCGTCCTGCGCCAGTGCCAGGCCCGGAAGGGCGGCAAAGGCCGTGGCGGCAAGAGAGAGTTTCAGTTTACGCATCTGTATTTTCCTCCGAAATGGACGCTTAAAGCGCCTCGAGGTTGGTTTCGCCGGTGCGCACCCGCACGGCCTGTGCCACATCCAGGACAAAGATCTTCCCATCGCCGATCTTGCCGGTGCGGGCGGTGGACGAAATGGTGTCGACCACCTGATCCGCCAGCTCCCCTGGCACCACGATTTCCAGTTTGACCTTGGGGACGAAGTTCACTTCGTATTCCGCGCCACGGTAGATTTCCGTGTGGCCCGCCTGGGCTCCAAAGCCTTTGATTTCCGTCACCATCAGACCTGAAACGCCGATTCCGGTCAGCGCTTCGCGGACCTCCTCGAGTTTGAAGGGTTTGATGGCTGCTATGATCATTTTCATCTCGACACCCTATTTCTGGACCACTTAGGCCGCTCCATTCGCACCTGCAGCAAAGCGGCCACCCCGAGTCGGGGGAACCGGAAGAGCCTGTTTGCAGGGCGGAATGGCGGCCTCTGGCCTAATTATTTTGCTTAAAAAGTGGTCAATGCCTGCATTTTGAGCGTTTTGAGGAGGGAGTTTCCGGCAAAACTGCCCCTCTACAAAGCAGTGGGATCGGTTTATTGTCGCCAAAACGGGCAAACCGGGCAGGACACTGGCAGGATACTGACATGGCACAAGGATCAGGGCGCAAGCCGCTGGTGGCGGATAAACGCTATCCCAAAAGCAGATCCGGCAAAGGGGCAAAGCCCGCGCGCCGGGGCGCACGAAAAGGCAGCTCTGGTGGTGGGATCTTTGGGTTTCTCTTCGGGCGCCGAAAACCTGCCGCAGCGCCCAAGAAGGCTGCGCCGCGGAAAAAGGCAGCAGCGACGCGCAAACCAACCCCCAAACGCAAACGCGGGCTGATCGGGACCCTGCTGGCACCGTTTCGATGGCTGCTGCGTCTGGTCTGGGGCTTTACCTGGCGCGTTGGGCTGATCTGCACTGGCATCGTCGCCCTGGCGGTCGGCTATCAATACATGAAGCTGCCCGAGGTGACGCAGCTGCTGGATGGGCGGGCGCGTGGCTCGGTCACCCTGCTGGATGCCAAGGGAGAGGTCTTTGCCTGGCGCGGGGATCAGTTTGGCGGCGTCGTCACCACACAGACCGTGTCGAAACACCTGAAGAACGCGGTGGTCGCCACCGAGGACAAGCGGTTCTACCGTCATTTCGGCGTCTCGCCGCGCGGGATTGCCAGCGCGGTGCGCATCAACCTGAGCGAAGGGCGCGGTCCACTGTCCGGACATGGCGGCTCGACCATCACCCAGCAGACGGCGAAGCTGCTATGCCTTGGCGAGGTCTATGACCCCGAGGTCTGGGAAAGCGAACGCGCCTATGAGGCCGATTGCCGTCAGGGCTCCCTTTGGCGCAAGGCGACCGAGGCGGTCTACGCCATGGCGATGGAGGCCAAATACACCAAGGACGAGATCCTTTCGATCTATATGAACCGGGCCTATATGGGCGGCGGCGCCTATGGGGCCGAGGCGGCGGCGCAGCGCTATTTCGGAAAATCCGCGAACCAGCTGAACGCGGCCGAGGGTGCGATGATCGCCGGTCTTCTGACCGCGCCGTCTTCGCTGGCGCCGACCAATAATCTCAAACGCTCGCAGGACCGCGCCGCCACCGTGCTGCGCCTGATGAACGAACAGGGCTATCTGACAGCCAAGGAAACCCAATACGCGCAAAGCCACCCCGCCGAGCTGAGTGAAGCTGCCGAGGCGCGGGCCGGGGGATATTTCGCCGATTGGGTAATGGATACGATCCCCAGCTATTTCGGCGATCAGACCACCGAGGACGTGGTGATCCGCACCACATTGGACCAGCGCCTTCAGAAAGCCGTGGAAGGCGCGGTGGATCATGTTTTTGAGAACAAGGTGCGCGAAGGGTCAAAGGCTCAGGCCGCCATTGTGGTGATGAGCGCCGATGGCGCCGTGCGCGCCATGGTGGGCGGGCGCAAGACGCGGGTGTCCGGCGTCTTCAACCGCGCCACCCAGGCGAAACGGCAGACGGGCTCCGCTTTCAAACCCTTTGTCTATGCCACGGCGCTGGAGCTGGGATACTCGCCGCTCGACCGGGTGCTGGATGCGCCTTATTGCATGGATATTCCGGGATCGGGCGAATGGTGCCCGCAGAATTATACCCGCAAATACTATGGCGAAATCACCCTGACACAGGCGCTGCGGGATTCGCTGAATATTCCTGCGGTGAAAATTTCCGAAGCGGTGGGCCGCGATCTGGTGCGCCGGGTGGCTGGCGATTTTGGCATCGACAACGAGATGGCTGAAGGTCCGGCGCTGGCGCTGGGCGCCTCGGAAAGCACGCTTCTGGACATGACCGGCGCCTATGCCGGGATCCTCAACGGCGGCTCTTCGGTAACCCCCTATGGGGTGACCTCGCTGAGCCTTGTGGAAGACAGTGAACCGCTGATGGGCTCCAGCGGCGGTATGGGAGAGCGGGTGATCCGCACCAAGGCGGCGCAGCAACTGGTCTGGATGATGGAAAAGGTGATCGCCGAAGGCACCGGACGGCGGGCGCAGATCCCCGGCTGGCAGGCGGCGGGTAAGTCCGGCACCACCCAGGCGGCGCGGGATGCCTGGTTCATCGGCTTCACGGCGGATTACGTCGCCGGGGTCTGGATGGGCTATGACGACAACACGCCGCTGACCGGTGTGACCGGAGGCGGGCTACCGGCCGAGATCTGGCAAGAGGCGATGGTGCGGGTGCACGAGGGCCTGGAGCCGAAACCGCTGCCGATGCAGGCGCCGGATCCACTGCCCACGCCGCAGCCCTCAGACAGGGATCAGCGTCGCGGCCCCCGGATTGGTCAGGAGCTGGGCCGCGCGGTGGATGGCATCCTGAGGGATATCTTCGGCAACTGAGCTGGCGCCCCCGGCAGGCTGGCGGGGAGAGGTCGCGGCGACCCGTGTAGTCGCGATGCCGCGACCACAGGCAAGGCAAACCAGTGGATCATAGCGAAAAGTGGCAGGGATCAGCTGAGGCGTTTCAGCTCTGAGATCATCTTGTCGATGTCGCCGCGGTTGCGGTCGAGAATGGCGCCGATCTCGGTCCGTTCGGTCAGCAGAAGGTTTACGCCCTCAATATACATATTGAAGAACAGATCCTTGCCGGAGCGGTTGGAAACCAGGAAGGTCACTTCGAACGGCGCCTGCCCCTTGAGATAGGCGGTGGTGCTGACCTCGAACCATTTCTTGACGCGCTTCACACCGGTCACCTCGAGGCGACCGCCGATGAATTCACGGAACCGCTGCCCATACTTGCGCGAGATGTAGCCCTGAAAGGCGTCAGAGAAGGCCCGTTTCTGCGCTGCCGAGGCGCGGCGAGCATCGACGCCCATCGCATAGGCAGCAATATAAGAGGTGTCGCTGTACTGGCCAAAGATCCGCTCGAAATCGCGGTACATGGCATTTTCGGACTTGCCCGAGGCAATGACGCGATTGATGTCAGTGACAAGATTGTCGATCAACCGGCTGGCCGAGTTTTCGTTCAAAGCCCAGAGCGCACTGGGCGCGGTGATGGTTGCAGCACCAGCTGCGGCAAGAAACATACGGCGGTTCATCGTTCAAAACCCTTCGGTATCCAGTTCAAACGGATCGATCTCTGTGATCTCACTGCTTTCACCCAGCTCAAAACGGCGGTTCTGAAGGTAGATCAGACGGGCCTGCGCATAGCTGTCGGCGCTTTCGTAGAGAATCGAATCCACGGTATCAGAATATCTTCCACGGTCTCCAAGCCGACGCACGATCTCTGCGTAGACACCGATGTTGTCGGCTGGATTATGCTCAGCAAAGGAAATGGGATTGGTGAAAAAATCAACGGCGATGCCCACTGCGTCACGGGTTGTTGAAGGACCGTAAACCGGCAGTTCCACATAGGCGCCTTCGCCAACGCCCCAGACGTGCAGCGTTTCACCGAAATTGGTATCGACCGGCGGAATGTCAAAGGCACTGGCCGGATCGCCGAGGCCGCCGACGCCGACGATGGTGTTGATGGCAAACCGCGCCAGCGCGATCCCGGATTCCTTGAGGTTGCCCTGAAGTAGCGCATTCACGGCCTGACCCGGCATCGAGAGGTTCTCAGCAAAATGTGAAAAGCTCGTGACCATGGGGTCGGGGACGATCGCGACATAGCCTTTGGAGGCCGGACGGAAGGCCACTCGGTCAAGGCCAAGGTTGAACCGATGCACTGCCCGGTTCGTATTTTCATAGGGATCGAAGATTTCGCCCGCAGCTTTTGCCGCCGGATCCTGTGTCGCGCAGCCAGCCAAAAGCAGAGCTGATACAAGCAGGGCAGAGAGCGTTGCAAATGATCGCGTAAAAAAAGTCATCGGGTCTGGGTTTCCCTTGGTCCAAATTTGGAGCACACCGTGCGCACTTATTGGGAATCCTTCTGCTTCCCACCCTTTGAAGGCCTTGATTGTGAAACTGTGGCAGAATTGGAACAGGTTTTCTGCGGGCAGCTCGCTGCCCTGCTTTAGTATGAACAGGCGCGCTTGAACAGGTATTGGAACCAGCGATGAAGGAAAAAAATATAAAACCGGGATTTGATGAGCTTCGGTATGTGCGTCGCCGCAACCGTGGGCTTTTCTGGTCTACCGGAGTTTTCAGCTTTTTCGTGAACATGCTGATGCTGACCGGCCCGCTTTATATGATGCAGGTCTATGACCGGGTTCTGGGCAGCCGCTCCGAGGCCACGCTGGTCGCCCTGTCGCTCCTGGTGGTGTTCCTTTACGGCATGATGGGTCTTCTGGATTACGCCCGTGGCCGGATCCTGGCCCGGGCCGGGGCCCGGTTCCAGGCGGCGCTGGACCAGCGGGTGTTCGATGCCATGATCCGCCGCTCGGCGGTGGCGCGGGATCCGGTCGCCCAGACCGGCCTCAGCGATCTGGAATCGATCCAGCGGCTGATCTCATCGCCGGTGCTGGGCGCTGCTTTCGATCTGCCGTGGACACCGGTGTTCCTGGCGGGGATCGCTCTGTTCCACCCCTGGCTCGGCCTGCTGGCGCTGGGTGGCGGGGCGGTGCTGATCGGGATTGCCCTTCTCAACCAGTTGCTGAGCCGTACGCCGCTGCAAAAAGCCAATATGTCCGGCCACAAGGCCAACCTGATGTCCGAGGAAATCCGCACCGAGGCGGAGATGATCCAGTCCATGGGGATGCGCGGCGCCGCCTTCCAGCGCTGGCAGAAGGCGCGCACGTCGGCGCTGAAGGACAATATCGCGGCCAATGACACTGGCGGCGGCTTCACCACCCTCACCAAGACGCTGCGATTGTTTCTGCAATCGGCGATGCTGGGGCTGGGCGCCTATCTGGTGCTGCAGGGCGAGATGACCCCCGGGGCGATGATCGCCGGGTCGATCCTGATGGGCCGGGCGCTGGCCCCGATCGAGCTGGGTCTCGGTCAGTGGCCCATGGTGCAGCGCGCCATGAAAGGCTGGTGCAACCTCGGCGAACTTCTGGCCAAGGTACCGCCGGAACAGGAACGCACCGCGCTGCCGCAGCCCAAGGCGCTGCTCGAGGTGCAGGGGCTGGCGGTGGTGCCGCCCGGCGACAACAAAGCGCAGCTGCGCAACGTGTCGTTCCGGGTGCAACCGGGACAGGCCATCGGCGTGATCGGCCCGTCGGGATCGGGTAAATCCACCCTGGCCAAGGCGCTGACCGGCGCCTGGCGCCCGGCAGCGGGCACGGTGCGGCTGGACGGGGCCTCCATCGATCAATATGCGCCGGACGTTCTGGGCCGCCACATCGGTTATCTGCCGCAGCGGGTGCAGCTGTTTGACGGCACCATCGCCCAGAACATTGCCCGGCTGTCTCAGGAGCCTGATGCCGGAAAGGTTGTCGCTGCGGCCAAGAAGGCTGCCGCGCATGATATGATCGTCAAGCTGCCTGACGGCTATGACACCGCGGTTTCTTCCGGTGGGGGGCGTTTGTCCGGCGGTCAGATGCAGCGGGTTGCCCTGGCTCGTGCACTTTATGATGATCCGGTTTTCGTCATTCTGGACGAGCCCAATTCGAACCTCGACAATGACGGATCGGTGGCGCTCAATCAGGCGATCAAACAGCTCAAGGCCGAAGGAAAATCGGTGATGATCATGGCCCACCGTCCAGCGGCCATTCAGGAATGCGATCTGCTGCTGGTGATCGACCAGGGTGTACAGACCGCCTTTGGTCCCAAGGACAAGGTACTGCAGGAAATGGTCGCGAACCATCAGACGATCCGCAAGGCACGGGCCCCCGGAGGTGTACAATGAGCGTCGAAAAAGACTGGTCCGCCCGGCGTCCGCTGGCCATCGGGCTTCTTGGACTACTGATTCTGGTCGGTGGGTTTGGAACCTGGGCGGTGATGTCCTCGATCGCGGGCGCAGTTGTGGCGACCGGCCGGATTGAGGTGGATCGCAACCGGCAGGTGGTTCAGCATCTGGATGGAGGCATCGTTTCGGAAATCCTGGTTGACGAAGGCGATACCGTTGCCGCCGGTGAAACGCTGCTGCGTCTTGATGCGGCCGAACTGCACTCGCGGCTGGTGATCACCGAAGGCCAGCTGTTCGAGATGATGGCCCGTCGTGGTCGGCTTGAGGCCGAGCGTGACGAGGCGGAGAAAATCACCTTTGATCCCGAACTTGTAGCGCTGGCGCCGGAGCGGCCCGAGGTGCGCGACCTGATGGAAGGGCAGCAGCGTCTGTTCCTGGCCCGCCGTGATTCCACTGCCCGCGAGATCGAGCAACTGGAGAAACGTCGCGCCCAGATCAACGATCAGATCGTCGGCATCAAGGCGCAGCAGGATTCCATGCGGGTGCAGCTGGAGCTGATCGGCGAAGAGCTGAAGAACCAGCAGACCCTGCTGGAGCGCGGGCTGGCGCAGGCTGGCACGGTTCTGAACCTGCGCCGCACCGAGGCGAACCTCAGCGGCTCTCTGGGGGAGCTCCTGGCCAATCAGGCCCAGGCCGAAGGCCGCATCACCGAAATCGATATCCAGATCCTGACGCTTGGCTCGCGCCAGCGCGAAGAGGCGATCACCCGTCTGCGCGATCTTCGCTATCAGGAGCTGGAGCTGGCCGAAACCCGCCGCTCGGTTCTGGAGCGGCTGAACCGGCTGGATATCACCGCGCCGGTCTCGGGCGTTGTCTATGGTATGCAGGTCCACACGCCGCGTTCGGTGATCCGCCCGGCAGAACCGGTGCTGTATCTGGTGCCGCAAGACCGGCCGCTGGTGATCGCGGTGCAGGTCGTGCCGACGGATATCGATCAGATCTTTGTCGGTCAGTCGGTGACGCTGCGCTTCTCGGCGCTGGATCAGCGCCAGACTCCGGAACTCTTTGGCAAGGTGACGCAGGTCTCTGCTGACGCTTTTGAGGACGAAGGTACGCGGGTCTCTTACTACCGCGCCGAGATCGAGTTGAACGAAGGCGAGCTGGAAAGACTGCCTGCGGATACCGCCCTTATCCCGGGCATGCCGGTGGAAAGCTATATCCGCACCAAGGATCATTCGCCCATGGCCTATCTGCTGAAACCGCTGAGCGATTATTTCGTCAAGGCCTTCCGCGAAACCTGATCACGCGGGCCGCCGACAGAGCGTTTTGCTCTTTTCGGCGGCCTGCTTCGGCGCTAGCGTCGCCTCCAAACAGTGATCTGGAGGACAGCCGTCATGAGCATCGAAGCCAAACTTGCAGAACTGGGCGTTACCCTGCCCGAAGCCCCGGCACCGGCGGCAAACTACGTGCCCTACGTCGTGGCAGGGGACATGGTTTATGTCTCCGGTCAGATTTCGGCGGATGAAGGCGGGCTGATTACCGGCACCCTTGGCGATGACATGGAGGTCGAGGCCGGTCAGGCGGCGGCAAAACGCTGCGCCATCGCGCTTCTGGCACAGTTGAAGGCGGCTTGCGGCGGTGATCTGGAGCGTCTGGTGCGGGTCGTGAAACTGGGCGCCTTTGTCAATTCCACCGCCGATTTCACCCAGCAGCCGCAGGTGGTGAACGGTGCCTCCGATTTCCTGGTGGCGGCGCTTGGCGATGCCGGTCGGCACGCGCGCTCCGCCGTCAGCAGCCCCTCTCTGCCGCTGGGCGTTGCTGTTGAAATCGACGCGGTGTTCCAGATCAAATGAGGCCCGCACTACCGGCCCCGTTCCTGAAGCTGCCGGTGGCGCATCGCGCGCTGCACAATCTGGCGGCGGGGCGACCTGAAAACAGCCGCGCGGCGATCCGCGCGGCCATCGCGGCGGGCTATGCGATCGAGATCGATCTGCAACTCTCTGCCGACGACCAGCCGATGGTGTTTCACGACGATACGCTGGAGCGCCTGACCGAAGAGACCGGCCCGGTCCGGGCCCGCACGGCAGAGGCGCTGTGCCAGATCCCGCTGAGCGGCGGCGATGGCGAATGCATACCGGATTTCGCCGAAGTGCTGCAGCTGGTGGCGGGGCAGGCGCCGCTGCTGATCGAGATCAAGGATCAGGACGGTCAGATGGGCGCGAACGTGGGGGCGTTGGAACAGGCCGCCGTGGCGGCCTTGCAGGGCTATGACGGGCCGGTGGCGCTGATGTCCTTCAACCCGCATTCGGTGGCGGAACTGGCGCGTCTGGCGCCTCATATCGCACGCGGCATCGTCACCAGCGCCTATGTGCCCGAAGAATGGCCTGAACTGCCCCGCGCGGTCTGCAACGATCTGCGCAATATCCCGGATTTTGACCGGGCAGAGGCCTGTTTCATCAGCCACGAAGCCAGCGATCTGGCCCGTCCCCGGGTGCAGGCGCTGCGCGATGCCGGGGTTCCGGTGCTGTGCTGGACCATAACCTCGCCTGCCGAAGAGGCGGAGGCGCGCAGCTTTGCCGACAATGTGACCTTTGAGAATTATCTTTCCCCGCTGCCGTCTTGATCCGCCCCGGTCAGGGGCCAGATACTGATGGGCAAAGGAGGTCGTATGGATCAGGCACGGATCGAAATTCAGGTTCTGGAATCCCTGTCGCAGATCGCGGCCAAGGACTGGGACGCCTGCGCCTGCCCCGAGGCAGCAGAGGGCGGGCGCCCGCTTGATCCCTTTACCACCCATCGGTTCCTG
This sequence comes from Phaeobacter sp. SYSU ZJ3003, assembly GCF_041300735.1. Taxonomy (NCBI): domain Bacteria; kingdom Pseudomonadati; phylum Pseudomonadota; class Alphaproteobacteria; order Rhodobacterales; family Roseobacteraceae; genus Phaeobacter; species Phaeobacter sp. SYSU ZJ3003. The sequence continues at coordinate 22,260 of NZ_PXNU01000021.1, forward strand.
CTGGCGCTGGAGCAAAGCGGATCAGTTGGGCGCGGCACCGGCTGGCAGCCGCAATATCTGACCGCCTATCAGGACGGGCAGTTGATCGCCTGCGCGCCGCTTTATGCCAAATCGCACAGCCAGGGCGAATATATCTTCGATCACAACTGGGCCCATGCCTATGAGCAGGCGGGCGGGCGTTATTATCCCAAGCTGCAGATCGCGGTGCCCTTTACCCCAGCAACCGGTCGCCGCCTGCTGGTGCGCCCGGGGGCCGAGGGCATCGGCCATTCGGCGCTGGTGCAGGGCGCGGTGCAACTGGCGGCGGACAATCACGTCTCTTCGCTGCATGTGACCTTCTGCACCGAGGAGGAAGCGCAGATCGGTTCCGAAATCGGATTGATGAGCCGCGCCACCCAGCAATATCACTGGCTGAACGACGATTATGCCGATTTCGACGATTTCCTTGCTGCCCTGTCGTCGCGCAAGCGAAAGACCCTGCGCAAGGAACGGCGGCAGGCGCAGGCGTTTGGCGGTGAGATCACCTGTTACACTGGCGCTGATCTGCGCCCGGAACACTGGGACGCCTTCTGGGAGTTCTATCAGGACACCGGCAGCCGTAAATGGGGCTCTCCCTACCTCAGCCGCGCCTTCTTCGATATCGCGCATGAGGTCATGGCGGATGACATGCTGCTGGTGCTGGCCGAACGGGACGGGCACCCAGTTGCAGGGGCGCTGAACTTCATCGGTCGTGAGACGCTCTATGGCCGCTACTGGGGCTGCATCGAGCATCACCCGTTCCTGCATTTCGAACTGTGCTATTATCAGGCGATTGAACAGGCCATCGCGATGGGGCTGAAGCGGGTCGAGGCCGGCGCGCAGGGTGAGCACAAGCTGGCGCGCGGTTATTTGCCGACGCAGACGCACAGCCTGCATTGGATTGGTGATCCCGGGTTCGCAGATGCGGTACAACGCTATCTGGAGGCCGAGCGGGCCGCGGTCGAGGAAGAGATCGAGATCCTTACCGATTATGGTCCGTTCCGAAAGGCACAAGTGGAGGAACAGGAATGACCGAGAAACTCTCCGAGGCCACCCGTGGCCCGCTGCTGGATCCGCTGTTCGCTGCGGGCTGGAGCATGGTGGAAGGGCGCGATGCCATCACCAAGGTCTATCTGTTCGCAGGTTTTGATGAGGCCTTTGGCTGGATGACCCGCGCGGCGATCTGGGCCGAGAAATGGAACCATCACCCGGAGTGGCGCAATATCTACAATCGGGTCTGGGTGGTTCTGACCACCCATGATGTGGGCGGGCTCAGCGCGCAGGATGCCAAGCTGGCGCGCAAGATGGACGCGCTGTTCGGCCGGGGTGAGTAGGCGCGCGGCCAACCCAGCCTGCAGGTAAAAAGCCAGTAACTGAAAGATATACCCCCGGCTGCTTGGCAGCCGGGGGATACTTCTAGGTCTGGGAACAGGTTGGATCAGGGCGGGCGCGCTTAGTGGGCTTCGGCCCAGTTGTCGCCGGTCCCGGCATCGACGGTCAGTTTCACATCCAGATGCACCGCCGGATCTGCGGCGCTTTCCATCACCCGGCGAGCGGTCTCGGTGGTTTCCTCCACCGCCGCTTCGGGCACCTCGAAGATCAGTTCGTCGTGCACCTGCAACAGCATCTTGGCGGGCAGGTGGGCGATGGCATCCGGCATCCGGACCATGGCGCGGCGGATCACGTCGGCGGCGGTGCCCTGAATGGGCGCGTTGATCGCGGCCCGTTTGGCAAAACCGGCGCGCGGTCCCTTGGCGTTGATCTCGGGCGTGTGGATCTTGCGCCCGAACAGGGTCTGCACGTGGCCGTGCTCCTTGGCGAACTCCACGGTGCTGTCCATGTATTTGCGGATACCGGGGAAACGTTCGAAATAGCGGTCGATGAAGCCCTGCGCCTCGGCCCGCGGGATGCGCAGATTGCGCGCCAGGCCAAATCCCGAGATGCCGTAGATGACGCCAAAGTTGATCGCCTTGGCCTTGCGGCGGATGTCGGGCGTCATTTCATCCAGCGGCACGTCAAAGACCTCGGAGGCGGTCATGGCGTGAATGTCCAGCCCGTCGGCAAAGGCCTGTTTCAGCGTGCCGATATCGGCCACATGGGCGAGAATGCGCAACTCGATCTGGCTGTAGTCGAGCGACAGCAGCTTGTTGCCGGTCTCCGCCACGAATGCCTCGCGGATGCGGCGGCCTTCCTCGGAGCGGACGGGGATGTTCTGCAGGTTCGGATCGGCCGAGGCGAGGCGTCCGGTGTTGGCGCCGGTCTGCACGTAGGATGTATGCACGCGGCCGGTTTCCGGGTTGATGTGATCCTGCAGCGCATCGGTGTAGGTCGATTTCAGTTTCGACAATTGCCGCCAGTCCAGCACCCGCGCGGGCAGTTCATGTTCGGTGGCGAGTTCTTCCAGGATATCGGCGCCGGTGGCATAGGCGCCGGTCTTGCCTTTCTTGCCGCCTTCGATGCCCATCTTGTCGAACAGGATCTCGCCCAGCTGTTTCGGGCTGCCGACGTTGAAGCTTTCACCGGCGAGGGTGTGGATCTCATCCTCCAGCGCCGCCATCTTCTGGGCAAAGGCGTTGGACATGCGGCTCAGCGTGTCGCGATCCACCTTGATGCCGTGGCGCTCCATCCGGGCCAGCACCGGCGACAGGGGCCGTTCCAGCGTTTCATAGACGGTGGTGACCTTTTCGCGGTGCAGCTGCGGCTTGAACGTCTTCCACAGGCGCAGGGTGATATCGGCGTCCTCGGCTGCGTAAGGCACGGCATCGGCAATCGGCACCCGGTCGAATGTGATCGCGGATTTGCCGGTGCCCAGGAGAGGCTTGATCGGGATCGGCGTGTGATCAAGGTACCGTTCCGAAAGCGTGTCCATGCCGTGACCGTGCTCCCCCCCGTGGAGGGAGTATGACAGCAGCATGGTATCGTCATAGGGCGCGACGGTGATGCCATCCGCAAAGCCCGCTCCGCGTTGGCGGGCCATGATCTTGGCATCGTATTTCATATTCTGGCCGATCTTGAGAATCGCGGGATCCTCAAGCACCGGTTTCAGCATCGAAAGTGCCGTGTCGAAATCCATCTGGCCCTCGGCCAAGGCATCCGATCCAAAAAGATCGTCGCTGCCTGCCTCGGCCTTGTGGGTGAGGGGGATATAGCAGGCTTCGCCCGGCTCAACGCAAAGGGATACACCTACCAGATCGGCGGTCATTTCATTGAGGCCGGTGGTCTCGGTGTCAAAGGCAACCCAGCCGCGGCCCCGGATCCGGTCGATCCAGACCTGCAGCGCCTCGGCATCGCGCACGCATTCGTATTTTTCGGCGTCGAAAGGCACGGCCTCTGCCGGATCGTCCTCTGCTGCCGCAGCGGGGGTAGCAGTGGGCTCGGGGATCACCGGCGCTTCGCGGCCCATCTGCTTGGCCATCCGGGCGCTGAGGGTGCGGAATTCCATCTCGGTCAGGAAATTCAGTACCGTATCCGGATCGGGTTCGCGCAGTTCCAGATCATCAAGCGAAAAGTCGAGCACCATGTCGCAGTCCAGCTGCACCAGCTTTTTCGACAGTTCGATCTGGTCACGTTTCTCGATCAGGGTCTGGCGGCGCTTGGGCTGTTTGATTTCTTCGGCGCGGTCCAGCAGCTCATCAAGGCTGCCGAACTCATTGATTAGCAGCGCGGCGGTCTTGATCCCGATGCCCGGCGCGCCGGGGACGTTATCGACGCTGTCACCTGCCAGTGCCTGCACATCGACCACCCGGTCGGGGCCGACGCCGAATTTTTCCATCACGCCGTCGCTGTCGATGCGTTTGTTCTTCATCGCGTCCAGCATTTCGACGCCGCCGCCGACCAGCTGCATCAGGTCCTTGTCCGAGGAAATGATGGTGCAGCGCCCGCCCGCATCGCGTGCCTGATGGGCCAGGGTGGCGATGATGTCGTCGGCTTCGAAGCCTTCGATCTCCTTGCAAGCGATGTTGAAGGCGCGGGTGGCGTCGCGGGTCAGCGGGAACTGCGGACGCAGGTCTTCGGGCGCAGGCGGGCGGTTGGCCTTGTAAAGATCATAAAGATCGTTGCGGAAGGTCTTGCCCGAGTGATCGAAGATGACTGCCACATGTGTGGGCGCATCGGGGCCGGTATTGGTCTCGATATATTTCACCAACATGTTGCAAAAACCCGCGACGGCGCCGATTGGCAGCCCGTCGGACTTGCGCGTCAGCGGCGGCAGCGCGTGGTAGGCCCGAAAGATGAAGGCCGAGCCGTCGATCAGGTGAAGATGGCAGCCTTTGCCGAATTGCGTACCGCTCATGACTGTCGCGCTCCTTCCCGGGAAACCGTTCGTGTTCTGTTTCCGGGTTATCGGTGATCCGATGGCCAAGGGCAATTGGAGTTTCCGCAAAGCCGGGCAATCAGCAGGATTGCGGGGCATTGGTAAGGACGGCCCGCTTCCCTTTTGCCGGGGAGGGGCGGGGGCTGTCCGGCCTATCGGCCTGACGAGGTGCCAAGACTGGCGGCACGAAAATCGGGCATCGGGCTAGCGGTAAACAGTCTGTTTCCACCCCGTGTCGGCGGTTTTTCTCCGGCATTTTAAGTTTCTGGTGTATCAAGCGTCAATCGCGCGTGCCCGAGGTGGGAGCCTGGGGGGATGCTGAATTTGGAAAAATCTGTTCCACCAACCTTGCGTTTGAGTGAAGGAGAACCGGATGCCGGATTATGCAAAGGTCTTCAATTATGAAGCAGAAGGGCTGTCCTACACGGTCTCCCTTTATGAGGAAAATGGCGAATTCTTTGCCGATATTTCGGTCGTCGAAGGGGCGATGGATGTGAATGCCGTCTATTTTGGCGACGACGACTTTTCGGGTGACAGCGCCTCGCTGGATGGTCCGCTCAACATGAACGGGACCCGGCTTGAAGGCGATAAGATCCAGTGGGACGATGCTGCAGCGCTGAGCGATCCAGGTCTTGGTCCGGAGGGGGAAGACAAGGAAACCTATCTGTCGGATGGCGATACGCTGACGGTGTCTCTGGATGTCGACAGCCTTGAAGATATTGATATTTTCGGTATTCGGGCCACCTCGACAACCACTGATGCGGGATCGATCAAGGGCGTTTCCACGGACCCCGAAGAGCCGGAGGTGCCCGAGGAGCCGGAAGACCCCACCTACAGCAAGATCTTCTTTGGTGAGGAGTTCTCTGACACGGGCGCGCCCCTGGGCGGTACTTATATTCTGGACGAAGAACCCGATCCGAACCCCTATAACAATATCGCACTGCCCGAGGGCACCGAGCCGACCTTTGAAAACTACCTGTCCTACTTCGATACGGACGAGGTCTATGGCGAAGTAACCTCAATCGAATCCATCATCTTCTATGGCGATGGCGCGGATGGGGAACCCGAGGAACTGTTCCGAATCGATGCACCCGAAGGCGGCTTTCAGGATGCTGATGAGGTGCTGATGGCCTATGATGACGCGCTTGAGGGCTTCTCGGCCTCTGGTGATGAGTCCGGTCAAGACCTCATGGCGGCGCTGAGCCTTGAGCCGGATGCAGAGAGTGACGCGGGTGCGGGCGAAGAGGCGGCTATGGACGAGGACGAACTCGACATGGTCTGAGCCCACGGGCCAGATAGCGGATAATTCCGAGCTGACTGGCCCAAATGACGATAGAATATAGAAAAGGCGCCTCCGGTCTCCCGTGGGCGCCTTTCGTCGTCTCAGGCATGCTGATCTGCCGGAAAAGGTGGGATCAGTTGGCTTTACCTTCGAAATCCTTGTGGATGTACTTGCAATCGCAATAGGGGCATTCGACCCAGCCGGTATCCTCGGGGATCTGCAGGTAAACCCGCGGATGTCCCAGCGCGCCTTCGCCGCCGTCGCAGGCGACACGGTAGCTGTCAACGATCTTGGTTTCAGGCGCTTCGATGGTCATCGGCTGGCGATCCTCTTGCTGATGGGGTAGGGGCTTTATGTGACAGGACAGCCGAGGGAGCAAGAGCCGCGATGACTGATGATGCAATCCGGATCGAAAGCTTGCGCAAAACCTACAAGGGCGGCAAGGGCCAGCCCGAGAAACACGCGCTGAAGGGCATCGATCTGACGGTGCCGCGCGGATCGGTCTTTGGCTTGCTCGGGCCGAACGGGGCCGGCAAGTCCACCCTGATCAACATCCTTGCGGGGCTGGTGGTAAAAACCAGCGGCAAGGTGACGATCTGGGGCTTTGATCAGGACGAAAATCCGCGCCAGAGCCGCGCCTCGATCGGGGTGATGCCGCAGGAGCTGAATCTTGACCCCTTCTTCACCCCGCGTGGAGCGCTGGAGGTGCAGGCGGGTCTTTATGGCGTGCCGAAATCCGAACGCTACAGCGATGAGATCCTGCGCATGATCGGGCTGGAGGACAAGGCCGAAGCCTATGCCCGGACCCTGTCGGGGGGCATGCGGCGGCGGCTTTTGCTAGGCAAGGCGCTGGTGCACCGCCCCAATATCCTTGTGCTCGATGAACCCACCGCCGGGGTGGATATCGAGCTGCGTCAGATGCTGTGGGAAAACGTGCGCAAGCTGAACCAGCAGGGCATGACCATCATCCTCACCACCCATTATCTGGAAGAGGCCGAGGAGATGTGCGACGAGATCGCCATTATCAACCAGGGCGAGGTGGTGGCGCGCGACAGCACCGCCAATCTGCTGGGCCGTCTCGATGCCCGCGCCATGGTGGTGCATCCGGCCGCTCCGGTGAGCGATCTGCCAAAAGGCGAAGGCATCGAGTCCGAGCTGCGCGGTGATGGCGCCGTGGTGTTGCGCTATCACAGCCAGAAAACCAGCGCCGAGGATGTGCTGGCCGCCGTGCGCGCCGCCGGGATCTCGATTCGCGATGTGAAGACCGAAGAGGCGGATCTGGAGGATGTCTTCCTCGCGCTTACGAAATCTGCCTGAGGGGCACCCCGATGCGCATTCGTCCATTCGAGGAGCGTGATGCGGCGGATTGGGGCCGCATCTTTCATGCCGCCGTGCACGGGATCGGCGCGCGGGACTACACCCCGGCGCAATGCGTGGCCTGGAGCCCGGAGGAAGCGCCCGCCGATGTGATCGAGCAGCGCGCAACTGATGGGCGACAGATCTGGGTCGCAGCGGATCAGGATGACGTGGCGCAGGGGTTCATCGAGCTGGAGCCGGATGGCCATATCGACTGTTTCTACATCGCGCCGGATCATGCGGGCACAGGCCTAGGCGCGTTGCTCTATGCTCGGCTTGAGGAGGAGGCCTTTGCACAGGGCCTGTCCGGACTTTACGTCGAGGCCAGCGAGGCCGCCCGCCGGTTCTTCCTGCGGCAAGGATTCACCGATGAGGGGCGCCGCGATTTCCTGCGCCGGGGCGTGGCCATGCATAACTATGCCATGGGGAAAGCGCTGTAGGCGCCAACCTGTTGGTCCGGCCGCCAGGCCGGGCAGCGCCCAACCCTCGCCCAGGGAGGGCGCGTTGCACCCACCCTGGGTCGGGCGCTGGCCTACTTGCATTCACTCTCGATCAATTCGCGCCTGATAGCAGTTGTTGCGGGCCGATCGGATGTGGATATAGGCGATGCGGGGATCGGCGAAGATCTCCTCGGCCTGTCCCATCATGCGCTCCGCCTCCACCACCGCGCCGGTGCCATAGACGATGCGATCATCCTGTCCGTAGCCCTTGATCAGATAATCGGGGGAGCCTTGCAGCACCTCGGGCATCGCGTCCCCTTCGTGGCGTGCGCATTCCTCTGCGCAAAGAAAGATCGGCCCGACCTCGGCATAGGGCTGCGGGTCTGGAAAGGGGCGGTGGGCGAGGATCAGCATATCGGCGCCTTCGGGGATGTAACGCAGGCAGTGGCGGCAGGGATTTCCGGCTCCGCCTGATGTGCTGCGTTCCGGTGTCTGGCCGTTTGCATCAAGGCCTCCGGCCTGCAGGGCGCGGGCGGTGTCGGTTGTAAGGGCGGTGATTGTCAGCATGTCTGTCTCCTGTTCTGACGCGACATTGCCCGCAGTGTCAGGGCGGTGGCGACCCGGATCCTGCGCATCCGGCTGATGGGGAAAGCAGGCAGAGGCCCCCGCCCGTTTTAAAACCGGCAGGGCCGGATTTTCCCGGTTGGGCGTGGCGCGGATCCCCCTTCGGGCGGGATCCGCGGGGCGGCACCTTGTGGTGGAATGGGTGACTCGAAATAAGAACAAAACGTGAATATATACTGGAGGCATGTCTGCTGAATTCGCGATTCTGTCCAACTTCACCTTTCTCACCGGGGCGTCGCACCCGGAGGAGTACGTGGAGCGTGCGGTGGCGTTGGGGATTGAGGCGCTGGCCATTGCGGACGAGAACTCGGTGGCCGGGATCGTGCGCGCGCACAGTCATTGCCGCGATATTGCCCGGCGTGTGGCAGAGCGGCAGGCCTGGGACCGGGACAATGCGCTGATCGGACCGCCCCGGCCTGCGGATGTGCCGCCAGCGCCGTCTTTTCCGATCTATGCAGTGCCTCGGCTGATCCCGGCCGCGCGGCTGGTGTTCGCCAATGCGCCGCCGCTGATCGCCTTGCCAGAGGATCGCATGGGCTGGGGGAGCCTGTGTCGGCTGATCTCGGCTGGGCGGTTGCGGGCCGAGAAAGGTGCCTGTCATCTGGAACTGGCTGATCTTCTGGAGCAGGGCGAGCGGTTGCACCTGCTGCTTCTGCCACCGGCGGAACACCTGCCGGGCGGCGCGGGCGGATGGGCGCCGCATATGGAGGCGCTGACGCGCCGCTTTGCCGGGCGGGTGCATCTGATGATGGCGCCTGCTTATGATGGGCGGGACGGGCGTCGCTTTGCCAGGCTGGAGGAGCAGGCAAATGCGCTGAACCTACCCACGATTGCCAGCGCCGCCCCACGTATGCACCACGGCGCGCGCCGCCGTCTTGCGGATGTCCTTAGCGCCATTCGCCTGCGCTGCCGGGTCGAGGATCTGGGCCGCGCTGCTCTTGCCAATGGCGAACAGCGCCTGCGCGCACCGCATGAGATGCAGCGGATCTTTCGCGGGCATGAGGGGGCGCTGACCCGGGCGCAGGATCTCGCAGCGCGGCTCACGTTCTCGCTGGATGAGCTGCGCTATGACTACCCGGATGAGGGGCTGGAGGGTGAAACCCCGTCCGCGCGTCTGCGCCGTCTGGCAGAAGAGGGGCTGATCTGGCGCTATCCCGCAGGCGCGCCGCCAAAGGTGCGCGACATGCTGGAGCATGAGCTGACCCTGATCGCCCGTTTGAAATACGAGCCTTATTTCCTGACTGTGCGCGACATCGTCGATTTCGCGCGCTCCCGCGGGATCCTGTGTCAGGGGCGTGGCTCGGCGGCGAATTCGGTGGTGTGTTATTGCCTGGGCGTCACCTCGGTCAGCCCGGAAACCGGCACCATGGTGTTTGAGCGCTTTGTCTCCGAGGCCCGCGATGAGCCGCCGGATATCGATGTGGATTTTGAGCATGAGCGCCGCGAGGAGGTGATCCAGTGGATCTATGACCGCTATGGTCGCCACCGGGCGGGGCTCTGCGCGACGGTGATCCATTACCGGGGCAAGCGCGCCATCCGCGAGGTGGGCCGCGCCATGGGGCTGAGCGAAGATACCATTGCTGCCATGTCCTCGCAGCTGTGGGGCAGTTTTGACCGCAGCGGCGGCGGCGATGCCCGCCTGCGCGAGATCGGACTGGATCCCGACGCGCCCCGCCTGCGCCAGACGCTAGATCTGGTGGGGCAGATCATCGGCTTTCCGCGGCACCTTAGCCAACATGTCGGCGGATTCATCATCACCGCGGGCCGACTGGATGAACTGGTGCCGATCGAGAACGCTACCATGGAGGGGCGCACGGTCATTTGCTGGGACAAGGACGATATTGACGCGCTGGGCATTCTCAAGGTCGATGTGCTGAGCCTTGGCATGCTGACCTGCATCCGCAAGGCCTTTGACCTGATGCGGCAGCATCACCGGTTGGACTACGCGCTGGCGACGCTGCCGCCCGAGGATCCGGCGGTCTACGACATGCTGTGCCGGGCTGACAGTATCGGCGTTTTTCAGGTCGAAAGCCGGGCACAGATGAATTTCCTGCCCCGCATGCGGCCGCGCAATTTCTACGATCTGGTGATCGAGGTGGCGATCATCCGCCCCGGCCCCATTCAGGGCGATATGGTGCATCCCTATATCCGTCGCCGCAATGGCGAGGAGCCGGTGGAGTTCCCTTCCGATGCGTTGGGTGAGGTGCTGGGCAAGACCATGGGCGTGCCGCTGTTTCAGGAGCAGGCGATGCAGATCGCCATGGTGGGGGCGGGCTTCACCCCTGAACAAGCCGACCGGTTGCGCCGTTCGCTGGCGACCTTCAACAAGCATGGCAATGTGTCCGAGTTCCGCAGCCTGTTCCTGCGCGGCATGGCGCGCAATGGCTATGATGCGGAGTTTTCCGAACGCTGCTTTTCCCAGATCGAGGGCTTTGGTGCCTATGGTTTTCCCGAAAGCCACGCTGCCAGTTTCGCGCTCTTGGTCTATGCCTCGGCCTGGATCAAATGCCACCATCCGGGGATCTTTGCCTGCGCTCTGCTCAATTCGCAGCCGATGGGGTTTTATGCGCCTGCGCAGATCGTGCGGGACGCCCGCGCCCATGGGGTGGAGGTGCGCCCCATCTGCATCAACGCCAGCTACTGGGACAACGTGATGGAGCCGGACGGACAGGGCGGGCTGGCGCTGCGCCTTGGCTTCCGGCAGATCAAGGGGCTGAGCGATGAGGACGTCAGCTGGCTCACGGCGGCGCGCGGCAATGGCTATACCGAGGTGCAGGACGTCTGGCGTAAGGCGGGCCTGCCGCCGCCGGTGATCGAACGACTGGCCGAGGCCGATGCCTTTGCCGTGCTGGGGTTGTCGCGCCGTGAGGCGTTGTGGCAGGCCAAGGCGATCACCGCAAAGAAACCCCTGCCGCTGTTCGAGCGCGAGTTGGAAGGCGAGGCCATTGATGAACCCACCGCCCACCTGCCGCAGATGACCCTGGGCGAAGAGGTGGTGGAGGATTACGTCGCCCTGCGCCTGTCTTTGCGTGCCCATCCCGTCGCGCTGCTGCGGCATCTGCTGACGCCAGAGGGGTAAGGACAGCTTGGTCCGGCACCGCCGGGCCGCGCCCGACCCTCCCCCGTGGGAGGGCGCTTTGCACCCACCCAGGGTCGGGCGCGGCCCTTATGTCTACCTGCGCCCATTGCCACATCTGGCGCTAACGGCGGTTTCGCATTTCGCGCCAAGCCTGTAGAAGGCCTCTCAACGCTGACACAGCCCGACCATGGCGGAGATGAACCGATGAGCAGACCGAAACCCGTTGTCCCCAAACCTGTCGTACTCTGTATTCTTGATGGCTGGGGCGCCGGGGAGCCGGGGGTGGCGAACGCGCCCTATCTGGCCAAGACGCCGACTTTTGATGCGATCATGGAAAAAGGCCCCACCGCGCGGCTGATCACCCATGGGCCGGATGTGGGCTTGCCTTCGGGGCAGATGGGCAACTCCGAGGTCGGCCACACCAATATCGGCGCCGGCCGGGTGGTGGCAATGGATCTTGGCCAGATCGACCTTGCCATCGAGGATGGTTCTTTCTTTGACAATGCTGCCTTGCAGGAGTTTATCGCCAAGCTGAAGAAAACCGGCGGCGCCGCGCATCTGATGGGGCTGGTCTCGGACGGGGGTGTGCACGGGCATATCACCCATATCCTGGCGGCGATCAAAGCGATCCGCGACGCAGGGGTTCCGGTCTGGCTGCACGCTGTGACCGACGGCCGTGACGTGGCCCCGAAATCGGCCTTTGGTTATTTCGAGGAACTGAAGGAAAAGATGCCCGAAGGTGCCCGCGTGGCCACGGTCACGGGGCGCTATTATGCCATGGACCGCGACAACCGCTGGGAACGCGTCAAGGAAGCCTATGATGCGATGATCAATGGCGAGGGCCGTGCGGTGCGCGATGCCCACGACGCGGTGGATCACGGCTATAACCAGTCGGAAACTGATGAATTCATTAGCGCCAGCGTGGTGTCGGGCTACACGGGCGCACAGGATGGGGATGGCTTCTTCTGTCTCAACTTCCGCGCCGACCGCGCGCGTGAGATCCTGCGCGCTATCGGCGAGCCGGGCTTTGCCGATTTCGACACCGGCCCGCGTCCGCAGTGGGCCGGGCTGCTGGGAATGGTGGAATACTCCGAAGGACATAACGCCTATATGACCACCTGCTATCCCAAGGCGCCCATCGTCAATACGCTGGGGGAATGGGTTGCGAAACAGGGACTCACCCAGTTCCGCTTGGCCGAGACCGAGAAATACCCGCATGTGACCTTCTTCCTCAATGGCGGCAAGGAAGAGCCGGAGGTGGGCGAGGACCGTTACATGCCGAAATCGCCCAAGGTCGCGACCTATGACCTTCAACCCGAAATGTCGGCGCCTGAGGTGACCGAGAAATTCGTTGAGGCGATCGAGAAGGGCTATGACCTGATCGTCACCAATTACGCCAACCCGGATATGGTCGGCCACACTGGCGATATTCCGGCGGCGATCAAGGCCTGCGAGGCGGTGGATCAGGGGCTGGCCAAGGTCGTCGCAGCGCTGGAAAAGGCGGGCGGCGCCATGCTGGTGACTGCGGACCACGGCAATTGCGAAGTGATGATTGACCCGGAAACCGGCGGCGCCCACACTGCTCATACCACCAATCTGGTGCCGCTGGCGCTGGTTGGCGGCCCCGAAGGCGCCAAGCTGCGCAATGGGCGGCTGGCGGATCTGGCGCCGACGCTGCTGGAGCTGATGGGCCTGCCGAAACCGGATGAGATGACCGGAGAGAGCCTGCTTGCATGATTGACCGTGCCTTTCGCCTGATCCCGGGGCTGGCCCTGTGCCTGCTGATGGCCGCACCTTTGCGCGCCGAGACGGCAGCTGCCCGCGCCGCGCGGGAGGCCGCCGCCCAGCTGGAGGCAGCAACGCTGCGGATGGAACAGGCCGATGGCGCCCGCGACCGGGTCAAGGCGCTGAGCGAGACGATCCACGCCTATGAAGCCGGTCTGGCTGCTATGCGGGACGGGCTGCGCGGCGTGGCACGGCGGGAAACCCAGCTCACCGCGCAATTGCAGTCGCGCGAAGGCGAAATTGCCGAGCTGTTGGGGGTCATCCAGACCATTGAAACCTCCTCACCGCCGGTACTGATGCTGCATCCGTCGGGGCCTTTGGGGGCGGCGCGCTCGGCGATGATGCTGGCCGAGGTTGCACCGGGGCTCAACGCGCGGGCCGAGACGCTGCGCGCGGATCTGGAAGAGGTGCAGACCCTGCGCCTGTTGCAGCAGGCAGCGGCGGGCAAGCTGGAAGAGGGGCTGAGCGGCATCCAGGAGGCGCGCACCGCGCTTTCGACCGCGATTGCCGACCGCACCGATCTGCCACGGCGGTTTACCGAGGATCCGATGCGCACGGCGGTGCTGATCTCCTCGACCGAGACACTGTCCGGCTTTGCCAGCGGGCTGTCGGAAATTGCCGATGGTGCGGTGATCGAAAGCCGCGCCGACATCAGCGATCTGCGCGGCGATCTGCCGTTGCCGGTCGAAGGGCTGGTGCTGCGCGGCTATGGCGACCGCGATGCCGCCGGGATTGCCCGTCCGGGCCTTCTGGTTGCGGCCCGACCAAGGGCATTGGTGACCAGCCCCACGGCGGCGACGATCCGCTATCGCGGGCCACTGCTGGATCTGGGTAACGTGGTGATTCTGGAACCGCAGCCGGACACGCTGTTTATCCTGTCAGGGCTGGCAGAGGTCTATGGCACTGCCGGTCAGGTCATTCCCGAAGGCACCCCGGTGGGTTTGATGGGCGGTCAGACCCCGCAGGCTGGTGCGATTTTGTCACTAAGCGGTGAAGGGGGTGGAACTGACCGCACAGAAACGCTCTATATAGAAGTCAGAATGGACAACAGTCCGGTGGACCCGGAAACGTGGTTCCGCACCGGAAAAGGTGGATGAAGGTTTCATGAAAAAATTTGCGATGGCCGCATTTGGCGGCACGCTGGCAGGGATCGTTGCAACAACCTATGTCGCAGGCCCGCTGCTGGCGCAGGAAAGCGCCCGCGAGACAACGGTCTATGAACAGCTGGACCTGTTCGGTGACATCTTTGAACGGATCCGCTCCCAATATGTCGAAGAGGTCGACGAGAAAGAGCTGATCGAAGCTGCCATTGGCGGCATGCTCTCCTCGCTGGATCCGCACTCCAGCTACCTGTCGCCCGACGACGCCGCCAATATGCAGGTGCAGACGCGCGGTGAATTCGGCGGTCTCGGCATCGAGGTCACCCAGGAAGAGGGCTTCGTCAAGGTTGTCTCGCCCATCGATGGCACCCCCGCCGATGAGGCTGGGATCGAAGCGGGCGATTTCATCACCCACGTGGATGGCGAAAGCGTCCTCGGCCTGTCGCTGGACGAAGCGGTGGAAATGATGCGCGGCCCGGTCGGCTCCGAGATCATCATCACAGTGGTGCGCGAAGGTGAGGCGGAACCCTTTGACGTGTCGATCATCCGCGACACCATCAAACTGACCGCCGTGCGTGCCCGCACCGAAGGCGACACTGTCGTGATGCGGATCACCACCTTCAACCGTCAGACCACGCCGAACTTGGAATCCGGTCTGAAAGAGCAGATCGAAGCCGCCGGTGGCATCGACAATGTGAACGGCATCGTTCTGGATCTGCGCAACAACCCGGGCGGCCTTCTGACCGAGGCGATCCAGGTGGCCGACAGCTTCCTTGAAACCGGAGAGATCGTGTCGACCCGTGGCCGCAACCCGGAAGATGGCGAACGCTTCAACGCGACGCCCGGCGATCTGTCGGGTGGCAAGCCGATCGTGGTACTGATCAACGGCGGCTCTGCCTCTGCCTCGGAAATCGTTGCAGGTGCCTTGCAGGATCACCGCCGCGCCATTGTGGTGGGTACCAAATCCTTCGGTAAAGGCTCGGTTCAGACCGTGATGCCGCTGCGGGGCGATGGCGCCATGCGCCTGACCACTGCACGCTATTACACGCCGTCGGGCCGGTCGATCCAGGCGTTGGGCGTCAGCCCCGACATCGTGGTCGAGCAGCCTCGCCGTCGTGTTGGCGAGGAAGAAGAGGAAAGCTCGGTTGCAAACCGCTCCCGCTCCGAAGCGGACCTGCGCGGGCGTCTCAACAACGACAGCCTGACCGAGGATGAAATCCGTCAGATCGAAGAAGACCGCGCCAAGGCCGAAAAGGCCGCCGAGCTGCGCGAACAGGATTATCAGCTGGCCTATGCCATTGACATCCTAAAAGGTCTGTCGGCGCTGGGTCCGAACGACTGATCCCAAAATCCACCTGATTGTCCAAAGGCCGCTCCATCCGGGGCGGCCTTTTTCAATGGTTTTGTTATGCAGGCGTAGGCCCCTGAGACCGGATGTATGGTATCGGGGGCTGAACCCGTCCGCTGTCAGGGCGTCACTTCAAATCGGTGAAGATCTGCGAAGCAACACCAGCCTCAAGCAGGGCTGCCCTGATCTCGTCGATTGCATTGATGTCGGCTGAACTGACGATGACCACGTCATTGACTACCAGCGAATAGAGCGGCGCGTCGGGCGCAAGGTTTGCCAGATATTTCTCTGCCGCCAGCTGAGACTTCGGCCCCCATTTGCCATCGTAGGCCACGCCAATCGTGTATTGCGCGTCCATGGTCATTTCCTTGCTCACGGGTTTGCCGTCGTTCAGATCCAGCAAGACCTTCTGAAGCTGCGCGTCATCGGTGATGCGGTCCGGAATGAATACGTTGGTGCAGGTCTCGACTTCTCTGTATCTGGTGACGGTGTTCTTGCTGGTTTCATTGGCGATGGCGCCGCCAACAATTGCGCCGACGGCAGCGCCGGCATTCTTGTCGGTCACCACCTTGCCGATCACGCCGCCAACAATCGCCCCGCCAATGACCTTTTCGGGACTGCCGCCTTTGACGGTCTCCTGATACGGCACCATCTGGGTTTCGCATCTTGTTTCGTATGAACCGGCAAATGCCTGAGATGCCATCAGAACAGCTGTCGCTGCTGTCGCCAAAAGTTTCATGTCACTTTCCTCCTTATGCAGGCAGCATGGTCTTGCCTCTGCATCTTATGACCATCAGCCGTTCACCGTCTGGCCAGGCACAGGCTTTGCCGGGGATCCAGTCGGTATTCCCGTACTCCTTATAAAATAAGTGTGCGCTCAACTGTTATTCAATATCACGGGCCGATTCTCCGTGTGCTCAGGCCAGAGGTGCGCGATTCAGGAGAGAGGCTGGTATCCTCCGTTTCCTTGCACTTGATGAGAAGAGATGCCCGGAAACCGGCGGCAGCCGGGACCGGTCTGCGTTAGGGTAGGGTATGATGTTCGACCTGCCTGATTCCGAAACGCTTTATGCGGCGCTGCTGGCGCGTGATGAAACCTATGAAGGGCGCGCCTATGTGGGCGTGACCTCGACGGGGATCTTCTGCCGCCTCAGCTGCCCGGCGCGTAAACCAAAGCGTGAGAACTGCCAGTTCCACGCCACACCCGGCGCCTGTATTGAGGCCGGGTTCCGTCCCTGCAAACGCTGCACGCCGCTGGCGGCGGCCGCCGGGGAGGATCCGATGGTGCAGCAGCTTCTGGCGGCGCTGGAGAAGCGCCCCGCCTATCGTTGGCGCGAAGCGGATGTGGCGCGCATGGGGTTTGATCCCTCTACCGTGCGGCGCAGTTTCCGGCGCCATTTCGGGATGACCTTCCTGGAAATGGCCCGCCAGCGACGCCTGCGCGAAGGGTTTACCACGCTCAAGGCCGGAGAGCCGGTGATTGCCGCCCAGATCGAAGCGGGGTTCGAGTCCCCTTCAGCCTTTCGCGCGGCCTTTGCCCGGCTGACCGGGCTGGCGCCGGGCAGCTTCCGGCAGGACGCGCTGCTGCTGGCGGATTGGATCGACACGCCGCTGGGCGCGATGATCGCGGTCAGCTGTCCGCACCGGTTGCATCTGCTGGAATTTGCCGACCGCAAGGCGCTGCCGCGGGAAATGGCACGCTTGCAATCCTCGCAACCCGGCGGCATCGGCTTTGGACGGCCTGCGCCCACCCAGCAGGTCGCTGAAGAACTGCAGCGCTATTTCAGCGGTGATAGCGCCCGGTTTGAAACGCCGATTGCGTTGCATGGAAGCGCCTTTCATCGCGAGGTCTGGGATTACCTAAGGGCCATTCCGGCAGGAGAGACCCGCAGCTATTCCCAGATTGCGCAGGAGCTTGGCCGCCCTTCGTCCAGCCGCGCGGTGGCGCGGGCCAATGGCAGCAACCAGCTGGCGCTGGTGGTGCCCTGTCACCGGGTGCTTTCGGCGGATGGCAACTTGACTGGCTATGGCGGCGGATTGTGGCGCAAACAGCGGCTCATTGAAATCGAAGCCGACCTTGCAAAGCGTGCACGGCCTCAGGCGGTTTCCACGCAGTGACGCCGAAAGGCGCGTTTCAGCATATCAAGCTCGGCCCGGAGCAGCTCCATTTCGCAGCGCATATCCTCGGCTGCCACATCACCGCCGATCAGGGTGAAATGCGCCAGCGTCTGGTCCGCCGCCGCGTCGGTGATGACAAAACTGTGCACCCCATCGGCGATGGCTTCGGTAGGTACGGTGATGACCAGCTCCCATTCGCCGTCGCGGCTGCCTTCACTAAGTGTAACCTGTTCAACCGGCTGATCCAGATACAGAACCCGGATGTCCGGCGGCGTCCCTGTGACGGGGGCGTTGCTGATCCGGCCTTCCCATTTGCCATTGCGAAAGCGGATCTTGGTGACGGTCAGGTCGCTCATGTCACGGGTCCTCAGAGGTTGGCGCGGCGGTGGCGCGCAAAAGTCAGGTCGCGCAAGACCACCTGGTTCATGTCCGGTGCTTCGAAAATCAGGTCCAGCCAGATATTCTCGATGCGCTTTTCGTTGAGGTTGGAATAGGCAAGATCGTATTCCACAGTCACCTTGCGGTCGCCCAGCGGCAGTTCCCGCACGATCTGTTCGGTGTTGGGGCCATGGCTGATGTTGAGCCGGGCAAAGATTTCCAGCGGCTTCTCGGTTTCGATGATGCTGTCGACCCGGATCAGATGCTGCCGGGTCAGCCCGCTGCCCGCGTCCTTGGGCAGGGCGATCACCAGTGACAGGAAGGAACCATCGAAACTGAACACATCCATACGCAGGCCAAAGGGCGCGAGGTCCTCTTCACGGGTGTTACGCAGCTGGCGCAGGGTCAGCTCGGAATAGCTGCAATCGTGGAACATCTGCACATCCTCGCCCAGCTTGGCCTTGGACGGGACCGAGGACAGACCAGCGACCGGCAGCGGCCCGCGCCAGGGTTCGGGGCGCCAGGACCAATCGGTGCCATGCGGGCGCGCAAAGGAGGAGGAGCCGATCTGGGGCAGGGCGAGACGTCCGTCCGCAACATGGATCAGCTGGTCCAGCTCGGTCTTGAGTTGCCGCGCCTCTGTGCGTTGGCGGCGCAATTCGGTCAGGGAAATGCTGCCGGCTCCTGCAACGATCCGGCGCCAACGGCGCAAGGCGCGGCGGTGCAGCAGTTTGTCCAGGATCCTGCTCATGACTTCGGTTGCCCTGCCTTTATCGTTGCCGTGGTGGTGTTGCGGTTGGTGCCTGCGCCAATCTAGCCCTGCAACATCAGTCAAATAAACCGGCAATCCGCTTTCTTAGAGAGAGTTTTCCGCCACTGTCACCTTCGGGCGCGCCTGCATGACCGGTCCGGGCATCAGGGCGGGCGAGGGGACGCAATGCGCCTGAGGCGGTGCGGCGGGGGCTGCGATCTGCCGGGGCGCGTTGTGCGACTTCCTCGGGGGCGGGTTCTGGTCGCGATGCTTCCCGTGTCAGCTCCGCCATCTGCTCCAGCAGCGCGGCGCCGCGCTCGGTCAGCAAGGGGCTTTTTGCCGGGGCATAAAGCGCCAGCACGATCACGTGACCCTCCAGCACCATGGCGCCGCGCCAATGTTCGGGGCTGGCTCCGGCGGCGCTGTGTCCCGGCATATCCAATTTAACCAGTGGCAACGGGCCATTCTCGCGGCGGGCGACGATATGGGCGCCGGGCGTGCTGGCTGCCAGATCGGAGACCGATGGCACTCTGCCCTTGGCCGGAAGTTCTCCAAAAGTGGCGGTGATAACGCCCGCGTTGCGACTGCCAAAGAAACCGGGCCCGCCCAGCAGGTCACAGCGCGGCAGCAGGGCAAACCCGTCTGCCGCGTCGCGCCGCAGCATCTTGGGGTCAAAGCAATAACCTCGTGGCGCCGCAAGCACCACCTCGGCGCCCTGCATGCGAACCTCTGTCAGCCTGGAAGGCGTACCTGTGCCACCGGGCGCCGCAAAAGAAAATCCGCCGCCGGGCACCTGGCCGCAGGCGCTGAGCAGGGCGCAGAGACCAAGCGCAGCAATGCCCAGACGGGGTTGTAGGCGCTGCTGCGCGCAGGGCATGCTGTCCCGCCGCGCAGAGCACATTGTCCTGATCGTGCCCGTGACAGCCGTCATGATTGCTTTGTCGCGCAGATCCCCTGCTCCCCCCGGCATCAGATTATCGTTATCCTGCGTTTACAAAAGGGATAAAGGCCTGAAACACTTACGACAAGAGTGAACACCCGCCCGAGGGGTACCTTGCCAAGGCGCAGCCAGATGCATAGTTACGCAGGATTCTTTCAGACCGGCACAGGCCCGGCCGTGGCACAGGTATCACGATGAAACGTCCGACGCCCATGAGGGCGGGCAGCGGGCCGCTTAAGCGCCCGCAGGATCTGCCCGCGACTCTCTTTTCTTTTATTTGGGCGTATTCGCGCCGTCAGCAGCTGGTCTTGCTGGCGCTGACGGTCCTGACCTTTCCGTTTCTCTACGCCTCGCTAGAGCTGCCCAAGCGGATCATCAACGACGCTATCGGGGCCGAAACGCCTGTCATCATGGTCTGGGGCCAAGATATCGCGCAGGTGGAATACCTGCTGATCCTGTGCTTTGGCTTCCTTGCAGCGGTGGTGATCGGCGGCATGATGAAGATGCGGCTCAACACGCTGAAGGGGATCGTGGCCGAACGCCTGCTGCGGCGGCTGCGCTACACGCTGATCAACCGGATGCTGCGGTTCCCGAAACCCTATTTCCGCACCACCAGCCAGGGTGAGCTGGTGTCGATGATCACTTCCGAAAGCGAACCCATGGGCGGGTTGATGGGGGATGCGGTGGCGCAGCCGGTGTTCCAGCTGGGGCAGATGCTGACCATCGTGGCCTTTCTGTTCATGCAAAGTGTTTGGTTCGGGCTGGTCTCGATCGCGCTGATCCCGCTGCAGGCCTGGCTGATCCCGATGTTGCAGCGGCAGATCAACCTGTTGAACAAGGACCGCATCCAGGAGGTGCGGATGCTGGCCTCGGAAATCGGAGAAACCGCCGCCGGGATGAGCGATCTGCGCGCCAATGGCGGCGGGCGTTACCGGATGGCGCAAGTGTCGGACCGGCTGGGGCGTCTGTTCGAGATCCGCCGCCGGATCTACACCAAAAAATACTTCATGAAGTTCCTCAACAACCTGATCGGCCATATGACACCCTTCGTGTTTTATTCGGCCGGCGGGGTGCTGGCGATCCGGGGCGATATCACGGTGGGCGCGCTGGTGGCGGCGCTGGCCGCTTACAAGGATCTGTCGGCCCCGTGGAAGGAACTGCTGACCTATTACAATCAGGTGCAGGACATGAGTCTGCGCTGGAAAATCATGCTGGAGCGGTTCGCGCCGCGCGGCATGATCGATGCCGAGCTGATCGAAGGCGAGCCGAGCGAGATCCCGCATCTGCGCGGCGATATCGAGTTGCGCAATGTCTCGGTGCGCGATGCCGACGGGACGGTGGTCCTGCAGGATATTTCGCTGACCATTCCGGCGGGCGCCCGCGTTGCGGTCAAAAGCACCAGTGACGCAGAGCGCGCGGCGTTCGGCCAGTTGCTGGTCCGTGAAACCTTGCCGTCGCAGGGCAGCATTCAGGTCGCGGGGCACCGGCTCGACAGCCTGCATCAGGGGGTGATCGCGGCCCGGATCGGCTATGCCTATTCGCATCCCTATCTGTTTTCCGGATCACTTGGCGACAACGTGCTGATGCCGCTGCGCAGCCGCCCGGGCAAGAGCAGCCGGGATCAGGCCACCCTTCGCAAACAGGTCGAATCCAAGCGCGCAGGCAACAGTGGCGATCTTCTGGAGGCGGATTGGGTCAATCCCGAATTGGCAGGGCTGGGATCCGAAGGCGATGTGCGCGATTGGTGGTTCCAACTGATCGAGGCAATGGGCATCGACGAGCAGTTGTTCCAGCGCACCCTGCACGCGCGGTTCCAGGATGGCACCCACCCAGCGCTGGTGCAGCATATCATCCGCCTGCGCCCGCTGATCCGTGAACGGTTGGAGGCCGAAGGTCTGGATGATGCCGTCCACCATTTCGATCCCGAGCGGTTCAACCCTGCCATGCCACTGGCGGGCAACCTTTTGTTTGCGGCGCCGTCGCGCGACATCCCGGTCGAAGAATTGCTGGCACCGGACGGGCTGTTGCTGCGACTGGTGCGTGAGCAAGGGTTGACCGGGGAAACCATGGGGATCGGTCTTGGCGTGGTGGAAACCCTGATCAAGACCTTTGGACGCGAAGATATCGATCACCCGCTGTTCCAGCGGCTTGGCCTTGAAGAAGATCTTTATCGCCGGATTTGCAGCGCTGCCGAACGCTATGCCGCGCAGGGGGCTGATGATCTGCCCGAGGCAGAGCAGGCGCTGCTGATGACGGTGCCGTTCCTTTTGACCGAAGAGCAGATCGGCAGCGGGCTACCGGCCGGGTTCAAGGAGCGTATCCTGAAAATCCGCCAGAGTCATGCGGCGCAGTTGATCGCCCAGACCGGCGGCTTGTTCCGACCTCTGGATCCGAAATCCTACTTTCCGCGGCTGACGGTTCTTGAAAATGCTCTCTTCGGCAAGATCTCGCTGCGGGCTGGGGCGCGGGCAGCGCAGGTTGAATCGCTGGTGGCCGAGGTGCTGGATACCCACGGGCTGCGCAAACGGCTGGCGTTGATCCTTTACGATCTGCCGACCGGACTGGGCGGATCGCTGCTGGAGCCGGTGTTTCAGGAACGGGCCGCCTTTACCCGGGCCGCGATCAAACGGCCGGACATTCTGATCCTGGACAAGGTGCTGGCCAGCCACACGGCGGAAAACCGGCTGCGTACACGCGAAAAGCTGCGCGATCTGATGCCCCAGACCACGATGATCTTCATGGAAGACACCATCCAGCATCCGGAGCGCTACGATCTTTATGTCGAAATCCGCGATGGCCGGATCGACGGGGTCGAGCGGCGCCCACTGGGCAGCCCGGAAGGCGCCGCCGCGGCCGATTTCTCTGCCAAGTTCGATATCATTGCCGCAACCGAGCTGTTCTCGCAGTTAGATGCGCGCAACCAGCGTCTTCTGGCATTTTCGGCTGGCTGGCACGAGGTTCCGGCCGGGGAGATGGTTTTTTCCCACGGCGACAGCGGTGATGCAGTGTACCTGTGCCTGTCGGGCCGAGCCGATCTGACCTTCCCCGATGCGCACGCCGGGGCGCCGCCGGTGACGGTGATCGAACCGGGGCGGCTGATCGGGGACCTAGCGGTGATTCTGGATCAGCCGCGGACCATGAACCTGCGCGCTACCGAGAATTGCCGTTTCCTGCGCATCGGTGCTGCGGAATACCGCGCGGTGATCGAAAGCGATATCAACGTCGCGCTGCGCTTGTTAGAGACGGTGGCGGGTAATCTGGCGACTGCCCGGGACAAAATGGTGTCCATTGCCCACCAAACGGGCGGTACGATCAGTGAAGACAGACCTCTGAAGGATGCGGATCCGAATGCTGAATAGACAGAATTATTCCGCCCATGAGGCGCTGGTGCGCAGCGCCCGCAGGAAACCGCAGCTGTGGCGGCTGGGGCTTGGGCTGGTTCTGATCTACCTCATCAGCTTTGCCCTGTCCTCGATAGTGCTGCCGCTGCTGGCGGCGCTGTTCCCCGGCGTCTGGCTGCAGGGGCTGCGCGATGGCAGCACGCCGGGGGCGATGCTGGTGCTTCTGGGCGGGTTCCTGTTCATCACCGTGGGCGTGGCGCTGTGCGCGCGGCTGCTGCAGGATCGGTCCTTCCTGTCGGTCGTCGGTCATCCGAGACCGCTGGTCCGGCAGTTCATCCGGGTTAGCCTGTACCTTCTGGCGCTGGGCATCGCCCTGTCGCTGCTGCCGCCCTATGATATGGGGGAACCGCTGCAGCCCAATCTGGAACCGGGGTTGTGGCTGTCGCTGTTGCCGGTGTCGCTGCTGGTGGTGCTGATCCAGACCAGTGCCGAGGAAATCGTCTTTCGTGGCTATATCCAGCAGGGGCTTGCGGCGCGCTTCAAAAGCCCGGCGGTCTGGATCCTTGGCCCGTCGGCCCTGTTCGCGCTGGGCCATTACCTGCCGGCCGAGGCCGGAGAGAATGCGCTTTTGATCACCCTCTGGGCCGGGGTGTTCGGCTGCATGATGGCGGATCTGACCGCGCGGGCGGGCACATTGGGACCTGCCATCGCGGTGCATTTCTTCAACAACGTCACCGCGCTTCTGGTCTTTGCCTCTCCCACCAGTCTGTATGGACTGTCGCTCTACCTGATGCCCTATGAAATGTCCGATGGCGCTGCGCTGCGCCCCTGGCTGGCGGTCGACTTTGCCATGATGCTGGTGACATGGCTCACGGCGCGGCTTGCGATACGCCGCTGATTGCATTTGTGCGCAATGAGTCTTATCTGAGGGGCCAAACAGCCCCTACAGAGGCACGATATGAACTGGATCACCAACTACGTCCGGCCGCGGATCAACTCGATCTTCTCGCGCCGCGAAGTCCCAGAGAACCTGTGGACCAAGTGCGATGAGTGCGGCACCATGCTGTTTCACCGCGAGTTGAAGGACAATCTGAACGTCTGCACCAACTGCGGCCATCACATGCACATCACCCCGCGGGACCGGTTCACGGCCCTGTTCGACGGTGGTGTGTTCAGCGAGGTCGAGGTGCCCGAGCCGCTGGCAGACCCGCTAAAGTTCCGCGACCAGAAGAAATACCCAGACCGCATGAAGGCGGCGCAGAAGAAAACCGGCGAAAAAGAAGCCATGCTGGTCGCTGCTGGTGAAATGGGCCGTACGCCCATCGTGGCGGTGGCGCAGGACTTTTCCTTCATGGGCGGCTCCATGGGCATGTATGTGGGCAATGCGATCATTGCCGCCGCCGAAGAAGCGGTAAAGCTGCACCGGCCGCTTATCCTGTTCTCTGCCGCAGGCGGTGCCCGCATGCAGGAAGGCATCCTGTCGCTGATGCAGATGCCGCGCACCACCGTGGCGGTGCAGATGCTGAAAGAGGCAGGCCTGCCCTATATCGTCGTTCTGACCCATCCCACCACCGGCGGTGTGACGGCCTCCTATGCGATGCTGGGCGATGTGCAGATCTCCGAACCCAATGCGCTGATTTGTTTTGCAGGCCCCCGGGTGATCGAGCAGACCATCCGCGAAAAACTGCCCGAAGGGTTCCAGCGCGCGGAATACCTGCTTGATCACGGCATGCTGGACCGGGTGACCCCGCGCACCGAACTGCGTGAGGAACTGATCACCATCGTCCGCATGTTGATGAGCATGCCACCGCAGGTGCACGGCGATCTGCCTGCGCCGGAACCGGTTGCCGAAGAGTTGCCTGCGCCAGAGGTCGAAAACGACGCGGGATCTGCCGCAGCCGCAGAGGCCGATAGCAAATAGCCCTGTCATAGAAAGAAGCGCCCGCGCTGGGTGCTTTGCCGCGCCCGTCTGCCTGATCCGGCGGGCGGGCTTTTTCATCAGATCCGGTTCGGGAGCCACCCATGACCAAAGCGAGTTCCGACGCCATCCTCGATCGCATGATGGCGCTGCACCCCAAGATCATCGACCTGACGCTGGACCGGGTCTGGCGGCTGCTGGCGGCGCTGGATAACCCGCAGGACAGGCTGCCGCCGGTGATCCATATCGCAGGCACCAATGGGAAGGGTTCGACCCAGG
Source organism: Phaeobacter sp. SYSU ZJ3003 (assembly GCF_041300735.1). NCBI lineage: Bacteria > Pseudomonadati > Pseudomonadota > Alphaproteobacteria > Rhodobacterales > Roseobacteraceae > Phaeobacter > Phaeobacter sp. SYSU ZJ3003. Next base: position 47,329 of record NZ_PXNU01000021.1, read on the forward strand.
CGATGATCCGTGCGGGCCTCGAAGGGGCCGGAAAATCGGTGCATGCCTATACCTCGCCGCATCTGGCGCGGTTTCACGAACGGATCCGTCTGGCCGGAGAACTGATCTCGGAGGCGCATCTGACTGAGGTGCTCGACGAGTGCTATGCCAAGAATGGCGGTGAGAATATCACCTATTTCGAGATCACCACCTGCGCTGCGCTGCTGGCCTTTGCCCGCACTCCTGCGGATTACACGCTGCTCGAAGTCGGACTTGGCGGGCGGCTGGATGCCACCAACGTGATTGAAAAACCCGCCCTGTCGGTGATCACGCCTGTGTCGATCGATCACGAACAGTTCCTTGGCAATACCCTGGCCAAGATCGCGGGCGAAAAGGCAGGCATCATCAAGCGCGGCGTACCGGTGGTCGTCGGTCCGCAGGAGGATGAGGCGATGGAGGTGATCGAGGATGTCGCCGCTCGCCTTGGCGCGCCGCTGATCGCCCATGGACAGCACTGGCATGTCTATGAGGAACGCGGGCGGCTGATCTTTCAGGATGAAACCGGGCTGCTGGACCTGCCGATGCCCGCGCTGATCGGCGCGCATCAGGTGCAGAACGCGGGAATGGCTCTGGCCGCCCTGCGCCACCTCGGCGCGGATGAGGTGGCTTGTGAGGCGGCGATGGCGCGGGCTGAATGGCCTGCCCGGATGCAGCGGCTGAAGACCGGTCCTCTGGTAGAGGCTGCCGCGGGCGCCGAACTCTGGCTGGACGGCGGGCATAACGCGGCGGCTGGTCATGCGCTGGCGGATGTGCTGGCGGGGCTGCCGAAACGGCCAACGCATCTGATCTGCGGCATGCTGAACACCAAGGATGTGACTGGCTACATGGCACCGCTCGCGCCCCATGTGGAGAGCCTAACGGCCATCTCCATCCCCGGCGAGGCGGCGACGCTGAGCGCTGAGGAAACCGAGGCGGCGGCGCAATCCGTCGGCATCACCGCGACCCGGGCCGAAGATGCCTTGTCGGCGCTGCAGGCAATCATCGCCAAAGATCCCTCCGCGCGGGTTCTGATCTGCGGATCGCTCTATCTGGCGGGCCATATCCTGCGCGAAAACGGCTGAGGGATTAGGCAAAGGCGGGCAGGGGCGCTCCCGCCCGTCTTCGATCTTGCGATCTCATCCCGTTGGGCGTGGCGCCGCTTGCGCGGCGCGGGGCAGGCTCAGCCGTCCTGTCCCCAATCCTTGTCTTGCATTTCCCGCAGGCGCGAGGCGGTGCGCTCGAACTCGAAGGCACCGTCGCCTTCGACGTATAGATATTCCGGCTCGGCCGCGGCGGTGCAGATCAGCCGCACCTGCGCCTCGTAGAGCGCATCGATCAGGGTGACGAAACGCTTTGCCTCGTTGAAGTTGCTGCGGGACAGGCGCGGGATATCCTCGAGCACCAGCACCTTCACTTCTTCGGCGATGGCCAGATAATCGCCCGGCCCCAGCATTTTGCCGCAAAGGTCATAAAAACTTGCCCTTGCCACGCCATTCCTGAAACCGGGCAGCACGACCTCGCGGCCCTTCACCTCAAGCGTCAGGGGCTGGGCATCACCGCCCGACAGATCCTCCCAGATGGCGCGGAGCTGGGCGCGGGAGTCGGCATTCACAGGCGAGAAATAGACCGGTGAGCCCTTGAGCCGGTCCTGCCGGTAATCGACCGGGCTGACCATTTCCCAGACCTGCATCTTCTCCTTGATCAGATCGATGAAGGGCAGGAAGAGCTGGCGGTTGAGGCCGTTTTTGTAAAGATCATCCGGCACCCGGTTCGAGGTGGTGACCACGGTGACGCCTGCCTCGAAGAGGGATTCAAACAGCCGCCCCACGATCATCGCATCGGTGATATCGGTGATCTGCATCTCGTCAAAGGCCAGAAGGCGCACGGAGTCGGCGACCTCCTTTGCCACCGGCGCGAGGGCATCCTGCACGCCGCTCTGGCGCGCCTCGTGCATCTTGGCGTGGATCTCCTGCATGAAGGCATGGAAGTGCACCCGCCGCGCCGGGATCCCGTCCAGACTGTCGACAAAGAGATCCATCAACATGGATTTACCGCGCCCGACGCCGCCCCAGAGGTAGAGGCCTTTGACCTCTTCCCGAGTAGCCTTGCGGAAGAGGCCCCGTTTTACCGGCGGGGCCATGAGGCCTTGGGCAATACGGTCAAATTCCGGCAGAACAGCCTGCTGCGCCGGATCCGGGCGGATCTGGCCTGCTTCGCTGCGGGTCTGATAAAGCGCGCTTACCTGGGTCATGACGCCAGCCATAGCGCGCGGCGCGGGGGATGGGAAGATTGGGAGTTGATTGGAGTGGATCGTGGCCTCACAATTTCTGTGAGGTGCTGCGCAGATAGCCTTGGAAGGCCTGCTGAAAAGCACGCGATACGGAGACATTGTTGATGGCCTTTTTGCCAAAAGAGACTTTGTGGGTGAAGATTTGCTTTTTTCTGTTGAGTTTGATTGTCCCACATTTGGCATGGGCGTCTGAGGACCGTTTTGCGCGATTGACGAATTCGGGCTTGCTTGAGCGTGCCGAAGAGCGGGGTAGCTGGGATGTCACGGTCTTGCCGAATGCAATTGAATACGCGTGTTTGGTCTGTGATGGAGAGGTGACTGCCCGACTGGAGATTGTTGCCCCTTATGATGCGGGAGGGCATTCATCCGTTCGGCAGCGCTATCTTGCGGAGCGAAAACAGTTTTGCTCAGAGCTGGCAGCATCGCGGGACGGGCGCTGCGTGTCGTTCAGAGATTTCCGCGGACGCGGGCCGCTGCACTGGTTTCAATCGGTCGATGAAACGGATGCGGGCCGCGTAATCCATATCTCGTTATTCAATCGTGAAGTCGGCTACGAGCCCGAGTTGATCCAAACGACGATCCATGTCGGGGAGAGTGCGACGTTCCCTCCGCAAATGACGGGGCTCTTTCGGCATCATATGGCGCGGCTGACTGTGTGGTTCTGATAAACCGAAGGCTTGCCTCGACCTCACATCAATTTTCCTTATGTGACTGCGCAGATTTCTTGAATTGACCCCGGGGCCGCAATGCCTACCGTCGCAGCTCTGATTTGAAAGGACCCGGCATGAGCAGCGCAGCGGCACAGAAAACACCCTTGTTCACCCCCGTTTTGATCGTGGGCTGCGTGATCATTATGGTCAGCTTTGCGGTGCGCGCCTCGTTCGGGGTGTTCCAGATCCCCATCGCCGAGGAGTTCGGCTGGCTGCGCGCGGAGTTCTCGCTGGCGATCGCGATCCAGAACCTGGCCTGGGGGATCGGGCAGCCGATCTTTGGCGCGGTGGCCGAGAAGATCGGTGACAGAAAGGCCATCATCCTTGGCGCGCTTACTTATGCGGCGGGGCTGGTGCTGAGCGCAGGCGCGGTGACGCCGTTCCAGATGCAGGCCTATGAATGGCTGGTGGGCTTTGGCATTGCGGGCACCGGCTTTGGCGTGGTTCTGGCGGTCGTGGGGCGGGCCAGCTCGGATGAAAACCGCTCGATGTCGCTGGCGATTGTCACGGCGGCAGGCTCTGCCGGGCAAATCTTTGGCGCGCCCTGGGCGGAATGGATGCTGTCCTTCCTGACGTGGCAGACCGTGTTCCTGATCTTTGCAGGCGTGGTGCTGGCGCTGATCCTGACGCTGCCGCTTATGCGCGCGCCGCAGATGGCGAGCAAATCTGAGCTTGAAGAGAGCATGGGCACCATCCTGATCAAGGCCTTCAAGGATCCGTCCTATACGCTGATCTTCCTCGGATTCTTTAGCTGTGGCTATCAGCTGGCGTTCGTGACCGCGCATTTCCCGGCCTTCGTGACCGAGATGTGCGGGCCGATCATGCCGGGCGGCGCGCTCTACAGCCTCGGGATCACTTCGACCTCGGCGCTGGGGGCGGTTGCGATCTCGCTGATCGGGGCGGCCAATGTGGGGGGCACCCTGCTGGCGGGATATCTGGGCAACCGCTACTCCAAGAAATACCTGCTGGCGGCGATCTATACCGGGCGGACCATCGCGGCGGCGGCCTTCATCCTGGTGCCGATTACGCCGACGTCGGTGATTGTCTTTTCCATCGTCATGGGCTCCCTGTGGCTGGCGACGGTGCCGCTGACGTCGGGCCTTGTCGCGCATATTTACGGGCTGCGCTATATGGGGACGCTTTACGGGATCGTCTTCTTCAGCCACCAACTGGGCAGCTTCCTGGGCGTCTGGCTGGGGGGGCGGATGTATGATGCCTATGGCGATTACACCTTCGTGTGGTGGATCGGTGTCGCCGTCGGGGCCTTCAGCGCCATCGTGCATTTGCCGGTGCGGGAACGCCCGCTGGGGAGCGTGGCGGCGTGAGGTGAATTCAGCCGGTGCCGAATGCCGCAGCAGTGTCGGCTTCGCGGCGTAACGTCCAAGAATGCTTCTTAGCTCCGCGATGATTTTTGAACCTGGGTGCTAGCCTTGAGCATCACGTCGTGTGACGGAAGCAGCCGTGCTGGCATGTCGCCCAAGACAACTTTAACGATTGTATCCTGCATCGTTTACCCGTTTTTATGGGTATCACTGTGATACAGTGGATGGGTCAATTCGAGGCTCGGCCGCCGTATCGTGAGGTAAACCATGCAAATCAATAATACTTTTAGCACTTACACGACTTCGCTATTTCAAGAGCCCAAGGCGGCTGATCCGGCTGGACAACCTGCTGCATCGCCCGGCCCGGCCAGTGTTTTTAGCCGTGGTGTCAGCACAGACATGACTGGCGTCTATTCTGATCCAAGGGTTACGTCGGTTGGCTCGGCCTCGCTGTCGCGAAAGACGCAGGATGTTCTCGAAAAGATCCAATCTCTCGTCAGGAATGAGTTGGAGACTATTGGCGCGGTTTTCCGCGGGCTGGCAAATCAGGATCTTGAACTTGAACCAGGAGAAGGCCTGCCGGAGGACACGATACTGTCCGATTTGGAGCTTGAGCAATCTCAGAAGCTGTCCGATGAGACAAAAGCAGCCGGTCTGTTGCAGATGAAATTCAGCCTGCAGTCATCCCTTGCGTCGCAGGGCGCAGAGATGCTCAGTAATGCCCGGTCGATCTTGTTTGGTGAGCAGTACGTAGGCATGACCGAAGAAGAGCTCATCGATCATCAGATCAACGCGATGGTCGATATGCAAATGAATGCAATCAAAACCACGTTTGAGATGGCGCGCAGTGATGAGTTCGGGCAATTCGCGGGGGATGCCACGGAACGGACGGAGCTTGGCGAGCCGCTACAAGAGGATGATTTGGCGGCAATACGCGCCGATCTTCTGGCCAAACGGCGGGACGAATTCCAGCGTGGCGAGTTGAGACTCCAGGTTGACGTCTTCTCCAGCGTACATGCCGCCAACTATGATAAAGGCTATGCGACACTGGATACTGCTGGAGAAGGGCTGGTCGTTCAGCCGGAAAACGGCGTTGCCTTTGATGCTGACTGGACCATGTCAGAGGCAAGGCAAAGCCAATTCACTCGGATGTTTGATGGCATCACGGTGGTCGATGGTGAACCCGTCCTCGATCCAAGCAAGGAGAACCGTTTCACTCTTAGTGTCCTGAGCTTCCTTGAAAAATCTGGTGAGATTGGGTTGGAGTACCTGCGAGACGCGCGTGCGTGATGTCGCGCGCCTTGGCCTCCAACCCTGATGCTGTTCGATCTTCGGGCTCAAAGGTCACTTGCATCGACAGGACGTCAGAAAACCGCAGCTCCTCTGGCGAGATCGAGAATTGATCAGGCTTACTCCTTGTCCCTTCAATATTTCATAGGCTTTGATTATTGGCCGCACGTCAGCCCTTCGCGCGCCATTTCTCCAGAATGTGGCGGCTCGTCATCAGGTCCAGATGGGCGCCGCCGCCGTTCTTGAACAGGGTGATCGCCTCCGGATCATAGGCAGGGAAACTGTCGAGGGAATAGAAATCCGCCAGCACATCGCCGCGCTGGATGACGCCTTCGGCCAGCGGGATCTTGAACTCACCGATGTGATCCAGCGTGGTGTCGAAGCTGTCGCAATAGATGCGCGCGCGGCAAAGCGCCTCGTCATCGGTCTCGCGCATGTCGGGGCGATAGGCACCGATCAGGTTCAGGTGCTGGCCGGGTTTCAGCCATGCGCCCTGAACCACCGGGGTCGATGACATGGTGGAGGTGACGATGATATCGGCCGAGCGCACGGCGGCTTCAAGATCGGCGGCGACCTCGATCTGCGGATAGCTGGCCTTCATCTCTTCGGCCTTGGACTGGGTGCGGTTCCAGACCCGGATCTGGGCGCGGGGGTAGGCGGCACCAAAGGCCTCGACCAGCGATCCGGCGACGGTACCCGCTCCGACGATCAGGATGTCGCGGCTGTCGGGGTTGGCCAGACGCATGGCGCCAAGCAGGCTGTCGCCCGCGGTCTTCCACTTGGTCACCAGGTGGAAATCCACCAGCGCGTCCAGGGTACCGTCCTGATCGGAGTAAAGACAGACCGCGCCATTGACCATCGGCTTGCCCGCCTTGGGATTGCCGGGAAAGATCGTCGCCGTCTTTACGGCCAGCCCCATGCCGTCGATCCAGGCTGAGCGGCTGAGCAGCGTGTCGGGATCACGGTAGAGGAAAGTATCGCCGATTTCCGCCTTGGGCAGATTATGCCCCTTGGCCAGTGCCTCGGTGAAGCCGACCCAGTCCAGCAGGGCCTCGCCCTCTTTGAAACCGATGGATGGAATGCTCATTTTGCCTCCTCTGGGGTCAACAGCCCCTCTGCCACCAGGCGCGCGGCCCAGGTGTCGGGTGTGGTGAATAGATGGGTATGCCAGCCGCGTTGTGCGGCGGCCTCGATGTTTTCGGGGCGGTCATCGGTGAACAGCAGGCGCTCCGGCGCAATGCCTGTGTCGCGTTCCAGATGCGCGTAGATCTCGGGCTCGGGCTTGATGGTGCGCAGATGGCCTGAAACAAAGGCTTGGTCGAATTCATCGAAGAACGGGTAGGTCTTGCGGGCGACCTCATAGGTGCCGACGCCGAAATTGGTCAGGGCAAACACTGGGATGTCGCGAGCCTGTAGCGCTCGCATCAGTCGCACCGAGTGCGGGATCTCGGGAGAGGCCATTTCGATCCAGCTGTCGTGCCAGTGGCGGATTTCCTCGGACCACTCCGGGTGACGCTCGGCCAGCCCGTAGACCGAAGCGCGGAAATCATCGCCGCGGTCCACGCCCAGGTTCATCCCGTGCAGATCGACCTCGGCAAACAGCCTCTTGCGGCGCTCGGGGCCGAGGCGGGCGTCAAAGAAAGCCTCGGGGTTCCATTCGATCAGCACGCGGCCAATGTCGAAAACGACGGCGTCGATGGGCATCTGCTGCTTCCTGTTCCGTTACATTACCCGACCGAACGTGGGCGCGGGCGGGCCACCGGGCGGCTGCGCCGGGTTTCCCGCCAGACTGAAACAAGGCCGGCGCCGATGATCAAGGCCGAACCGGCCCAGACCGGCAGATCGGGCCATTCATCGAACACCAGAACGCCCCAGAGCACGGCCATCGGCATGGCGATATACTCAAACGGCGCGGCCAGTCCTGCTTCGTTCAGCCGGTAGGCCTGGCTGACCAGATAGCCGCCAACGGATCCGGCCAGTCCGACCCCGATGAACAGCCACCAGTCCTGAGGCGCGGGCCAGACCCAGGCGCGCAGGATGTAATCCACTGCGGCGTTGTCGCCGGTGGCAAACCGCCCGTCACCGGTGAAAAGGCCGACCAGCGCGCTGACCACAAGAAAGCCGAAGGTGGGGTAGAACGACAGGGTCGCCGCCTTGTCGGCGCCGCCCGCCAGGCGGGTAAGCACGTGCAGCGTGGCATAGCCGCAGGCGCCCAGGAATGGCAGGATCGCGGCGGCCTGGAAACTGCCGGGGCCGGGCCGCATGATGATCAGAATGCCAAGGAACCCCACCGCCACCGCACCCCAGCGCCAGGGACCGACGCGCTCTTTCAGCACAACGACCGACAGGGCAGTCACGATCAGCGGCGTGGCAAAGGCGATGGCGACAGCCTCGGCGATGGGCATGATGGCCAGCCCGGTGAAAAAGCAGATGTTGGCAAACAGCACCGCGCAGCAGCGCATCAGGTGCAGTTTCGGCTGCCGGGTGCGCAGGATGTTAAATCCCCCTTCGAGGGGAATAATCACCGCCGCCAGCACCAGAAGCGCCACCACAGAGCGGACCATGACCACCTGATAAAGGGGGTAGTCCCCGGACAGGAATTTGAAGATCACGTCGATGACGGAGAAACTGATGGCCGATCCGGCGGCGGCCAGAAGCCCCAGAACGCTGACTTTGATTTCCTGACTCATGGTCCCCCCTGCACGCTTGCCTGATCAGTGACGGAGTTGCCTCTCCGCCGCAAGGCTCTGGGTGAGACTTTGTTGCCGGAAAATTGTTTTCGTTCAGGACTGTTTGGCGGCCCGGATCTCGCGCTCCAGACTGTCCAGAAACCGCGAGCGGTCCGCTTTGGTGAAGCCCTTGCCGCTGCCCCCCGCGCCCAAGGGGTTGGCGGCGCGCAGATCGGCCATCAGATCGCGCATCGCCAGCTGCTGGCCAATGTTGGCCTCGGTGAAGCGTTCGCCATTGTGGCGCAGAACCCGGGCGCCGGTTTCGATGCATTTCGCGGCGAGAGGGATATCCCCGGTCACCACCACATCGCCCGGTCCGCAGCGGTCGGCGATCCACATGTCGGCCACATCGGCGCCTTCAGAGACGATCACGGTTTCCACCAGCGGATTGGCCGAGGGGCGCAAGCCGCCATTGGAGACCACGAACATCTTCAGCCCGTGACGGGTGGCGACCCGCTCAGCCTCTGCCTTGACCGGGCAGGCGTCAGCATCGATGTAAAGCGCGCTCACTCTTTCGCCTTTTTAGGCTCTGATTTCTCGGGCGCTTTGGTCGGCTGCTTCACCTTGAACTCATCCGGGATGGGCATCCGGTTGAAGGCATCCAGACCCGCGATCTTGTAGGCTTCGGCGAGGGTCGGGTAGTTGAAGGTGTTCTGGACGAAGTATTCCACCGTGCCCTGAAGGTTCAGCACCGCCTGGGCAATGTGAATAAGCTCGGTCGCACCTTCGCCGACGATCTGCACGCCCAGCACCCGGCGGGTTTTGAGGGAGAACAGCATCTTCAGCATGCCGTGTTCCAGCCCCATGATATGCCCGCGGGAGGTTTCGCGGAACCGCGCGATGCCGACCTCATAAGGCACACCGCGTTCCTGCAACTCTTCCTCGGACATGCCGCAGGTGGAGATTTCCGGCACCGAGTAGATGCCATAGGGGAACCAAGGGCTTTCGGGGACGGTGGGCGTCTCCAGCGCGTGACAGGCGGCGACGCGGCCCTGCTGCAGGGATGTGGAGGCGAGCGAGGGGTGCCCGATCACATCGCCGGTGGCATACACATGCGGCACCGAGGTCTGGTAGGTCTTGCGCTCGACGCTGATGCGGCCTCGGTGGTCGGTCTCCAGCCCCACGGCCTTGAGGTTAAGATTGTCGGTATTGCCCATGCGTCCGGCCGCGAACAGCAGCATTTCACCGCGCACATGGCGGCCATTGGCCATGCTGACCTCGATATGGCTGCCTTCATCCTCGATCTTCTCGATGGCCGAACCAAGCCGCAGGTCGACACCGTTTTCGCGGATCTGGTGGGTAAAATCCTCGATGATGGTGCGGTCGATGAAATCCAGGAAGGTCTCGCGCGGCTCGATCAGGGTTACGCGCACATCAAGCGCCGAGAACATGGTGGCATATTCCACGCCGATGACCCCGGCACCGACCACGATCAGCGAGCGCGGGATTTCCTCCATTTCCAGGAACTCGTCGCCATCGACCACGGTCTTGCCGTTAAAGGGCACGTCATCGGGGCGATAGGTGCGGGTGCCGGTGGCGATCAGGAATTTCTCGCCGGTGATCCGAGTGGTGTCGCCGGCCTCTGTCGCCACTTCAATCTCGTTTGGACCGGTAAAGCGCGCAAGCCCTGCCAGCCAGTCCACGTGGTTGCGGTTGAACTGGTGCTCCAGCACGTCTACCTCGTGGTCCAGCGTCATGTGGAGGCGCGCCTTCAGGTCCTCGGCGTCGATCTGATCCTTCACCCGGTAGGCGCGGCCGTAGAAACTGCGCTCGCGCCAGCCGGTGAGGTTCAGCACCGTTTCCCGCAGGGTTTTCGACGGCACCGTGCCGGTGTGCACCGAAACGCCCCCCAGCCGGTCCTTGCGGTCGATGACCAGCACCCGCCGTTTGAGTTTCCCGGCCTGAATGGCGGCAGTCCGGCCCGAGGGGCCAGAGCCGATGATGACAAGATCGTAGTCGTACTGGCTCATGTGGTTCGGTCCTTTTGCGGATCAGTCCCGGTACAGCGCCTCGGCGTGAAACGAGACATGCTCTTCCATGAAGGTGGAGATGAAGAAATAGCTGTGGTCATAGCCCGGTTGCAGCCGCAGCGTGGCCTGCTGGCGGCGTTCGGCGACAGCCTGTGACAGGGCTTCGGGGCGCAGCAGCTCATAGAACTGGTCGGCGGTGCCAGTGTCGACAAGAACCGGTCCGTCAAAACCGGTGTCGCGCATCATCAGGCTGGCGTCATGTTTCGCCCATGCCGCCTCATCCGCGCCCAGATAGGCGGTCAGCTGCTTGCGGCCCCAGTCGCTGGCGGTCGGGTTGCAGATCGGCGCAAAGGCCGAGACCGAGCGGAACCGGCCCGGCAGGTTCATCGCCAGCGTCAGCGCGCCATGGCCGCCCATGGAGTGGCCGGAGATCGCTTGCCGCTCCAGATCGACCGAGAAGTTTGCGCCCAGAAAGGCGGGCAGTTCTTCGGCGATATAGTCCCACATCTGGTAATGCGGCGCCCAGGGATCCTGGGTTGCATTCACGTAGAACCCCGCGCCCTTGCCCAGGTCGTAGTTTTCATCGTCAGCCACATCATCGCCGCGCGGCGAGGTGTCGGGGAAAACAATGGCGATGCCCTGCTCGGCGCACCAGGCCTGCGCGCCCGCCTTGGTCATGGCGTTTTCATGGGTGCAGGTCAGCCCGGACAGGAACCACAGGAGCGGCACCGGACCATCCTTTGCCTCTTCCGGCAGGAACAGGCCAAAGGTCATATCGCAGTTGGTGACCGTGCTCTTGTGCCGGTAGACGCCCTGCACGCCGCCAAAGCATTTGTTTTCCGATACGGTTTCCATGGTGAGGCTCCTTGCAAATGAGTGCCTATCAGCTACCCGCCGACGGGGGCCGGGTCCAGTGTCGCGGCGCCCTGTCGCAGCCTTTTTGCGTCAGAAGCTTTGCAAAAGACTGAATGCTGGCCGGTTGGTGGAGATTAAAGTCCAGACGCCCAGGCGATAGCCAGCGGTACGGTCAGGATCGACAGCGCGGTCGAAATCAGAATCGCCGCTGAAACCCGGTGCGGCGCGACGTTGTAATGCTGCGCCAGCATGTAGACATTGCCCGCCACCGGCAGCGAGGCTGCCGCGATGGCCACCGAGGCCGGAAAGCTGGCGACGGGCACCAGCCACAACACGCCAATGGCAACGCAGAGCGGATGCAGCACCAGCTTGGCAAAGCTGAGCCAGACGGCAACCTGCATGCGCTCGGCCGATTTCGAGGCCAGCGAGGCGCCGATGGCAAAAAGCGCGCCGGGGGTGGCGGCGCCGCCGAGGATCGACAGGAAATCATTGACCGGCGCCGGGATCGGCTGCGCCGAGGCGGACCAGGCCAGCCCGGCGACGATGGCCACGATCATCGGATTTCGCACTAGTCCCATTGCGACCAGTTTCAGGGTGCGCGGCCCCAGACCTGATCCGCGCCCGGCATTGATCAGGATGACGATGAGCGAGGAGAACACCACCAGATCGACGCTCAGCACCACCATCATCGGCCCGATGGAGGCTTCGCCGAACAGGATCGCCATCATCGGCAACCCGAGGAAGCCGACGTTGCCGATGGCGGCGCATTGCGCCTCGACCGCTGCGGTGGGCACATCCAGACCCCTGAGGGCCGCCACCGCCGTGGCGATAAGGTAGACCGCGACGGTGCCTGCCAGATAGCCGAGGATCAGGTTGGGATCGAAGACCTCGGCAAAGGACAGGTTGGCGGCAAAGCGGAAAATCATCGCCGAAAGTGGGAAGAAGAAGACAAATTTCGTCAGATAGGCCGTGGCCTCTTCGGTGAAGAACCGCGTGCGCCCGGCCCAGTAGCCAAGGCCGATGATCGCAAAGAAGGGCAGGGTTCTGAAGAATATGTCAGCCATCGCTGAACTGGTAACCTGATTTTACCAAAACGAAAAGCCTGATTGCGTCGGCTGGCATTTTCGGCCCGGGTTTGCAGTAGGCTGGTGGATGTACTGGCCGTAACGGCATTCGGGACCATCAAACAGGCGGTGAGGGAGGAGATAGAGGCCCCCCTCAAAGGCGCCTGACCAATATGTTTTAGCCGAGGATCATCCACCAGAACGCCAAACCGGCTGCGACGGTGAAGCCGATCAATGCAGGGCTGCTGGTGCGCATTAGAATGCTCACCTCTCCAATACGCGTCTTACTTTTGATGCCTAGGAGGTTGGATTTCTGTTGTTTGCAGGAAGATTTGTTCATTAGTCATCCTATTGTTGACAGTTCTCAAGGGGCCAAACGCTGGTTTCTGTCAGATGCTTCCTGCGTCGGCCCGTGACAGAAAATACCGTGTTCCCGGATCACAAAGCCATCTGGAAATCCCTGTGGGCTAATTCGTGGATAGCCTGTGGAAAACGGGCTTTCGTCCCTTGGGGGTACTGAGGCAGTAGACGCACAACAGGCGACGTGCTGTACGTCGTGTAGTGAATTGAAACTACTTTAAAACTATATGTTTTTTTGATTTCTGCAAAATCGAACTGCCTGTCTGACATTGGGAAACAAGTAGCGGTACGTTGGATCGCCGGGGTGTTGTCAGGATATGTCTGGCGAAACCTCGCGGCTTTCAAGCCCGCCGCAGCAGTGACTGCGATTAGGGTAAGGCGCGCCCCTCCCGCCCGTCGCCTCTTCATGAAACATGCAGGGCTCCCGTTGGACCGCGCCGCGCTGGCGCACGGCAGGGATATGCTTTGGCTATGGTTTTTCCTGCTTCGGCCTGTGCCCCGGTGGTGATGGTGCGCAACCCGCCGCGCGTCGGCGCGGCGCTATGCCCAACGGGAGGGGGCAGGCCTTGGGCCTGTTGCCGACGGGCGGGAGCATTCCGCCGCTGTAGCTCCGGACGGTCAGCCGCTGCCGATCAGGGCGCCCGCGCCCAGAACCAGTGCTCCCCCCAGAACCACCTGCAGCGTGGCGCGCCAGAACGGTGTCTCCATGTATTTGTTCTGGATCCAGGCAATTGCCCAGAGTTCCACGAACACGATGACAAAGGCGATGGTCGTCGCGGTCCAGAACTCGGGGATCAGATAGGGCAGGGCATGGCCAAGCCCGCCGAGCGTTGTCATCACCCCCGAGGCAATGCCCCGTTTCATCGGCGATCCGCGCCCCGACAGCTCGCCATCGTCCGAGGCTGCCTCGGTAAAGCCCATGGAAATGCCCGCCCCCACAGAGGCAGCAACGCCGACCAGGAAGGTTGTCCAGGTGTCCTGCGTGGCAAAGGCGGTAGCAAAGATCGGCGCCAGGGTGGAGACCGAACCGTCCATCAGCCCGGCCAGCCCCGGCTGCACCCAGGTCAGCACGAACTGCCGGTGCGCGGTGCGGTCTTCCTCAGATCGCGCATCGCCCGTCAGATGCGCCTCTTCCAGCTCGGCGGCGGTGTCGCGGTGACCCGCTTCGGCGGCCGCCAGATCGCCCAGCAATTTGCGGGTGGCGGCATCTTGGGTGCGGGCTGCTGCGGCGAGGTAGAAGCGTTCGGCCTCCGCCTCCATCGCCTTGGCTTCTTCGCGGATCCGCTCAAGGCTGAGGTTCTCCATCAGCCAGATTGGGCGACGGTTGTAATAACCGGCCACGTGTTCCCGCCGGATCAGCGGGATCGCCGGGCCAAACCGCTGTTCATGCAAGGCGATCAGCCGGGTGCGGTGCTCATCCTCTTCGGCGGCCATGCCATCGAACATCTTCGCGGTGGCAGGAAAATCCTCCCGCAGCCGCGCGGCATAGCCGCGATAGATCCGGGCGTCGTCTTCTTCGGATGAAATGGCCAGCGCCAGGATCTCCTGGCCGGTCAGGTCCGAAAACCGTTTTCGCTGTGGAAGAAAGCGCATTTGGGCCTCATCTTTTTAGAATGGTTCTAACCATATGGGCATGAGGACAAAGCGCAAGACCCATCGGCAGAGGCGCGCTGCGGCAGAGTGCAGCATTTGTCGTTGTTGCTCATGCTTTGACGTCGGGTGTTCCGGGTGCTGCTGGAGTGTTGATGACTGGGGAGTTGTTGAACAGCGGATGGGTAGGCTAAAGTGATCCGGTCATCCCGCCAGCGCCACGAGGACCGGTCATGAATGAGCAAGCCAGCATTGTCAGGACCGGACGCAAGTTTGACCAGGTTCTGGAAGGCGCGCGCGAGGTGTTCATGGCCGATGGCTTTGAAGGCGCCAGCGTCGACGATATCGCCCGTGCTGCGGGTGTGTCCAAGGCAACGCTCTATAGCTATTTCCCCGACAAGCGCCTGCTGTTCATGGAAGTTGCCCGCAACGAATGCGCCCGTCAGGCGGATGCGCCGATGGATCTGGCTGGGGCCTGCTGCACACCGCGTGATGTGCTTTGCGCTGCCGGGCGCCACATCCTGTCGGTCAGCCTGTCGGAATTCGGCCTGCGCATGTTCCGGATCTGCGTGGCCGAGGCAGATCGCTTCCCGGATCTTGGGCGCCAGTTCTATGAAAGTGGGCCGATGGTGGTCAGGGCCCGGCTGCGCGATTACCTGAAAGGCGCGGCTGCACGGGGGGAATTGCAGATCGAGGATTTCGACCTTGCCGCGGATCAGTTTGCCGAATTGTGCCGGGCCGATCTGGTGCCGCGTCTGATCTTCAACATCGATACCGAGTTTTCGGCCGAAGAGCGCGAGCGGGTGATCGCAGGGGCGGTGGAGCTGTTCTTGGCCCGTTATGGTGGCTGACCAGGACGAGCCTGTCCTTAGTCTGTGTCGCCTGCTCCGGCGCAGCGCAGTGCCGTTGATGGAGGCCCGCCCTCTGGGCGGCCCTCCTGTGTCACGTCTCCCTCAGTGGGTGATGAAATCGTTGGGCGCATTCCGGTAGGTTTCGTGGCAGCTGAGGCAAGCCTGCACCATGCTCGGCACCGTCCGCAGCAGTCCGTTCAGGGTATATGCGTTCAGCTGTTTGGCGGCATCCTTGGCGGTCTCTGCCCGGGTTTCGAAATCATCCCATTGTTGCCAGATCAGCGGGTTGGCGTGTGAATTGGGATCCATGCGCGGTTTCTTGAACCGTTTGCGGATGTCGCCTGTTGTTTTCACCAGCGTGCGCCGGGCGGCCTTGGCCTTGGAGGCGTTAAAGCTGGTGCGCCCGGCCATCATGTCAGCCAGCGTGGTAATGGCCGCTTTCTGGGTAGCCATCAGCTCGACCCGCCGCTTGACGTGCTTGTCTGCGATCGGTGCGGCTGCATCCAGTTGCGCACCTGCCAGGGCCAGACCCAGCACCAGAAGGACAGGAATACTGCGCAAGCCGCGCGGCGAGACAGAGGGCATGAGCGGATGCGTCATGAGCGCGGCTCCTGTGTGTGGGGGTGGATTGACCGAATCGAATGATTGGAACAAATGTAGAACATAGGCGGTGCCGACTGCTTGTTTTCGAAAATTTTGGACCATCAAACCGGATCGTGTCATGTCCCATCGCCGCATATTGTCGCTCTGGTTTCCGCGTCTCGGAGCAGAGCGTGTGATGCGCGCGGGGCGTGGCAGTCTTGCCGGGCCTCTGGCCATTGTGGAGGAACTTTCCAACACACAGGTTATTTCTGCGTTAAATGAGGCGGCCGAGGCCGAGGGGCTTTTTGTTGGGCAGCCGCTGCGTGATGCCCATGCCATTTGCGCTACGCTCTTGACTCGTAAGCGCAATATTCCGGCGGAAACGGCATTTTTGATGGCTCTTGGGCGCTGGGCGGGCAAGTTCAGCCCCTGGGTTGCGCCGCAGGTCCCGGATGAAATCAATCTCGACATGACCGGCTGTTCACATCTTTTTGATGGCGAGGCGGCCCTGCTGACGCAGATCGATGCGGACTGCGCGGACATGGGGATCACGGTGCGGATGGGGCTGGCCGATACACTGGGCGCGGCCTGGGCGCTGGCGCGCTATGCAGGGCAGGCGGCCGGGCTGCCGGTGGACCGGTCCGGCGATGCCATCGATCAGGAGGCCCGCGCCACCCGCGCCCGCGCAGCCCGCATATCTGTACGCCCGGCGGCGCCGGGGCAAGGGGCGCCTTCGGGCAAGGCGGGGCGCAGGCACTGGACCCGGGGTGGTGCGGCACCGCAGGCGGTCGAGCTGTCGCAGCAGCCCGAACGGATCGCGCCGGTGGGGCAGGCGCACCGGGTGCTGGCGCCCCTGCCGGTGGCGGCCCTGCGGCTGGAGGCATCAGCCGTGGCGCAGCTGGGCCGACTTGGCTTGCGGCAGATCGGCGATCTTCTGGATCAGCCCCGGGCCAGTCTGGCGCGGCGCTTTGGCCGGGGGCTGGTGCTGCGGCTTGATCAGGCCATGGGCAGTACCCCGGAACCGGTCTCCCCGGCGGGGGTGCCTGACAGTTTTGCGGTGCGCCTGACCCTGCCCGAGCCGATCGGCCTGGTGGAGGATCTTCAGGCGGGGATCGACCGAATGCTGCCCCGGCTTTGCGCCTTGCTTGAGGAACGCGGCAAGGGCGCGCGTCTGCTGCGGCTTGAGGCGCACCGGGTCGATCAGGCAGCCCAGATCGTGACCGTCGGTCTGGCGCGACCCAGCCGGGACCCGGACCGCATCCGGCCGCTGCTGGCGATGAAGCTGGAGCAGATCGACGCGGGGTTCGGCATCGAGATGCTGCGTCTTGAGGCCATGCAGGCCGAACCCATCCATGCCCGCACCCAGGCCGGTCATCTGGAGGCCACTGCCGCCGCCAGAACCCGGCAGGCGGGCGGGCAGACCGTGGCGCTGGAAGATCTGATCGGACGTATCGGCGCGCGGGTCGGGCTGGAGGCGATCACCCGGCGCCACCCGGTCGAGACGCATATCCCGGAAAAAACCGCCAAGGTGCTGGCTGCCGCCTGGTCAGAGCCTGCGCAGGACTGGCCTGCGGCGCCCCATGCGCGCCCCTTGTTGCTGTGGCGCCCGGAACTGGTGATGGCCCCGGATGTGCCCCAGGTGCCCGAACGGTTCCGTTGGCGCGGGCGCGACTGGGAACTGGCAACCGCCGAAGGCCCCGAGCGGATCGCCCCGGAATGGTGGTTGGAGGATCCGAACTGGCGCAGCGGAGTGCGCGATTACTGGGTGGTGGTGACCACCTGCGGGGCCCGGTTGTGGGTGTTCTTTGCCCATGGCGCGGCGCTGTCGCGGGGTTGGTTCTGTCAGGGCAGCTTTGCCTGAGCGTGCCCCCGCCCGCAGGGGTGATCCTTCGCTCTGCGCCGAAGTCTTTGTCCTTGGGGCCGGGGGCAGCAGCGCCTAGGGTTATCAGATGAACAGACCAGACCCGCATAAGCCCCCGCAGACCCCGCGTTTTGATATTCTGGGGCAGGCCATCGGCGATGCCAGCCGCACCCGGATGCTGTGTGAACTGATGGAGGGGCGGGCCTATACCAACAAGGAGCTTGCCGCAGCCGCCGGGATCACGCCGCAGACGGCGACCGCGCATTTGCGGATGTTGCAGGAGGCCGGGCTGGTGCTGGCGGAGAAACGGGGCCGCTGTGTTTATCACCGGCTGTCCGGGGCCGAGGTTGCCCAGGCGCTGGAACAACTGGCCGCAATCGCCCCTGCCGACAGTCTGTATCTGGCGCAGCGCCGCAAGGCGGGTGGACTGGCCGAGGTGCGCAGCTGCTATGATCATCTGGCCGGGCCGCTGGCGGTGGCGATGACGCAGGCCTTTTTGCGCCGGGGGATGCTGGCAGAACGGGACGGCGGGTTCGATACGGTCCCATCCGATCTGTGGGCGCCGCTTGGGGTCACCCTGCCGGATCCGCAACGCAGCGCGCGCCAGCCCTTTGCCCGGCCCTGTCTCGACTGGACCGAACGGCGGCTGCATGTGGCGGGACCGCTGGGGCGGCAACTGCTGTCTCACGCGCTGGAGCGCGGCTGGATGCTGCGCCGCCACCACAAAAGGGGGCTGACCCTCACCGCGCCGGGCCGCAGGGCGCTGCAACAGATCCTGGGGCTGGAGCTGTCCGGGAGTGCGACGGAACTGAGTGAGGGAGGACCCCATGTCTGAAATCAGATCCGACACACAAGATGACCGCTACACCGTTCAGACCGGCACCCGGCTGCTGGTGCAGGTGCCGAAGGGTGACGCCGCAAAGGTGATGGATGCGATTATCTCCTGCGATCCACTGCGCTGGGGCGATTATGATCAGGTGGGGTTCACCACCGCGACGGGGGTGCAGCAGTTCCGCTCGCGTCCGGGCGGGGTCAACCGGGCCAGCGAAGCGGCGGTAGAGGTGCCTTGCGTCGAAGTGCAGGTCTTTGTGCCGCGAACTGGCGCTGGTCTCGATCCGCTGTTGCGGGCGATCTATGACGTTCATCCCTATGAAGAGCCGGTGATCCAGCTGCTTGCGGCCAGCCGCACCCGGCATATCCGGGGACAAGACGAAGGCAATCCCAACCGGTTCTGGAACCGGGCGGATGCGGATTGGGTGCCCGATGTGCATCGCAGCGATGGGGGCGTGCGCGCCGAAACCGCTTGATTCCCGCCCCGATTGACGCGAACCTGATATCATGAGCTTTCAAAACACGGCGTCATTCCCCGGGGCTGGCATCCCAGAACAGGTTTCATTCGACCGCAAGGAACTTTCGGTGATCCTTTCCCTTTACGGTCGCATGGTCGCTGCGGGGGAATGGCGGGACTACGGGATTTCCTCGCTGCGGGAATGCGCCGTCTTTTCGGTGTTCCGGCGCACCGCTGAACACCCGCTTTACCGGATCGAAAAACGCCCCAAGCTGCGCAATCGTCAGGGGCAGTATTCGGTGGTCGGCATCGACGGCCAGATCCTGAAGCGTGGGCATGATCTGAAAACCGTGCTGCGGGTGCTGGAGCGCAAGCTGATCCGCGCCGTCGACTGAGCCTTTCACCGGTCTCTCAGGCCGGGACGCTCCTTTATTGGACCATCATAGGTCTGTCGGCATGACTGCAACTACCGTGCAAAGGCAACCGATCTCACACCGACAACCGTCAGCTTCAGAATGCGGAAGCTCTGGAACGCTAGATTTCGGGTATCGCCTGCTGTTCTGAGCGGCGCAGAAATCACATGTGTTGGGACCTTCGGTCGAGACGATTTCCATCTCTTTTACAAAGTCGATCTCCTGAGCTTGCTCGACATCTCTCAGGTGAGCTTCACGCCGCATCTGATACAATTCCCCAAGGGACGGCATAGCTTCCCTCCCTTTCAGGATAAACGTTTGTGCGCAGTGACGGGGCCATCGCCCTGTTCGGCGATCCGAGTGATTGCGGCCTCCAGGGGTTCGATCGCCACGGCCATGTCATGGGCATTGGCGTGGATGATGCTCTCGCCGTCGCGCACCAGGGCAACATGGCCTTTCCAGAACAACAGATCACCGCGCATATAGGTGCTGCCTTCGGGCAGGGCGCGGCCCAGATCCCGCTCTTGCGGGCCGCTGTCGCCGGGGCACGCAATGCCGCAGGCCATCAGCGCGGCTTGCACCAGCCCGGAACAGTCGATGCCAAAGCGGCTGTCACCCCCCCAGAGATAGGGCGTGCCAAGGAACCCTTCGGCCACGGTGATCGGATCTTGCATCAGGCTGCCGATGGGCATCAGATGCGTGGCGGGGACATGCCCCAGTTCGGTTGCCGCGAAACGCCCGGAGGTTTCGCTGACCCGCAGCAGGCTGCCGAAGCTGAGGCTGCATTGGTCCGCCGATTTGAAGTCGGGTTTCGCATAGGCATGGGTCGCCGGGGCGCTGACCCAATGGGTTGCTTCCAGCGGCGCGGTCAGGGCCGCCACCGGGACATAGCCGGTATATCCATCCTTCTCGGCCCGGATCTGCGCCCAGCCATCCCGTGAGGAGAGGACCACGACCGGCGCCCCATAAAGAAACTGCCGGTCGCGCGGGCCATCGGGACGTCGCAGAACATCGACAACCGGAAGGGCGATTCGCGCGCGCTCCTGCGCAGAGCTCTCCATCACGGGGCCGCTCATAGGTTCAACATCTCCGGCAGCGCGGCAAAGATCGCCCGCGCGCCCTGACCGACACCGCCCTTGGGACGGGCAGGGGCAGCGCTGGGCGTCCAGCCATAGATGTCGAAATGCATGTAGCGGCTGCTGCCCGCAAAGCGGCGCAGGAAAAGGGCGGCGGTGATCGACCCGGCAAAGCCGCCCGCAGGCGCGTTGTCGAGATCGGCAATGCCGGGTTCGATCATCGTCTCATAAGGGTCGTGGAAAGGCATGCGCCAGACTGGATCGGCCATCTGCCCCGCCGTGCCTGCAATGGCAGCGGCATCCGCATCGTCGCTGGCGTAAAAGGGCGCCAGATCCGGCCCCACAGCCACCCGCGCGGCGCCGGTCAGCGTCGCCATGGAGATCAGCAGGTCAGGCGTATCCTCATCTGCCAGTGTCAGGGCATCGGCCAGCACCAGACGGCCCTCGGCGTCGGTGTTGTTGATCTCGACCGTCAGCCCCTTGCGGGAGGTCAGTACATCGCCGGGCCGGAAGGCATTGCCGGAGACCGCATTTTCAACCGCGGGGATCAGCACGCGCAGCTGCACTGGCAGCCCTGCGGCCATGATCATCCGCGCCAGCCCCAGCACGGTGGCAGAGCCGCCCATGTCCTTTTTCATCAACCCCATGCTGCTGCCGGGTTTGAGGTTGAGCCCGCCGGTGTCGAAGCAGACGCCCTTGCCCACCAGGGTCAGCTTTGGTCCGCTGTCGCCCCAGCGCAGGTCAATGAGGCGGGGGCGCGCCGTGGCGGCCCGGCCAACGGCATGAATCATCGGTAGGTTCTGTTCCAGAAGGTCCTGATCCAGCGTCACCTGTGCCGTGGCGCCGAATTCGCGGGCCAGATCTTCGGCTGCGGCCTGCAGCTGGTCAGGGCCCATATCGGCGGCGGGTGTATTGATCAGATCGCGGGTTAGGCATTCGGCGGCCACCAGCGATTCGACGGCTTTCGCATCGACACCTTCGGGTGCAACCAGAGCAGCACCGGGCGCCTTGGCCTCCTTGTAGCGATCAAAGCGATACTGCGTCATCAGCCAGCCGAAACATTCCTGTTCCAGAGCTGCCTCGGGAATTGCGTTGCCGCCATCGCCCCCGCTTGCAAGTGTATAGATCCCTTCGGGCAGCTTTTCGGCTCCCGCCGCCAGCGTAAACCGCTGACACGCACGCTGTGCTGCGTTGCCGTATCCGGCCAGCGCCATTGCCGGGCCGGTTCCATCGGAGGCCGGAACCAGAAGCACCTGACCGATCGCTCCCTTGAACCCATGTGCCCGCGCCCATCCTGCGACCTGATCTGGCTGGGTTTGCAGCCAGGTTTCGCAGGACGCCTGATCAATAACATAAAGCACAATAGCATTATCGCAGGGTGCGGCAAAAACGGGGGTCATCGGGATACTCCGGTCATGGGGGCTTATTCAGCCGTCAGAGTATCCGTCACCGCGTTGCCTGCAAGCCCTGCGTGAATACAGCCTGTGGGTAGGATTTCGGATTTGGGTTCTGGTCGTGTCGGATTCAGATAGAGAGGTCCTGCTGTTCCCAGACTGCGGTCAGGGATCTTTCGCCAACGCGCAGCAGGCGGAACACCGTTGCCGCAATGGCCGGCGAATCCTTGCTGTCGACGGCGTCGGTCACATCGCCGGCGATGGCCGCCATCGCGGTCATGCCGATCTGATCCGAAATCGCGATCAGTGAGCGCGCGTTCTTGCGCAGATTTTCCATATCATTCTGACGCCACAAGCGTTCGCAATGCGAAAGGCGGACCGCCAGTTCTTCAATTGCACGGCAAACAACGTCCTCGGCTCCGGTTTCGCCCAGCTGTGAATACAGCTCGGAAAGTTTTCCCGGATCCAGACGCACGTTTTCCTTATGCATGACAGTGAGTATATTGGTCACCACATTCACCCCAGTTCACTATGCCCCCACGGCACGATGACCAATTTGACCCTCAAGAGTTGTCAAAAGGTTTCCAGGCTGATGCTGGAATCTCTCGAATTTGCTGACAATGCAGGCTATCACCCCTGTCAGGGTTCAAATCAGGGAATGCACCATATGCAATACGCCAAGCCTCTGCCGAGCTATCTCGTGACGCGTTACCACGGCTGGAAAGCGACGGCTTATCAGGAAAACCAGGGCTGGTACCGGCGTCTGGCTTCCGAAGGGCAGCGCCCGCGCGCGATGGTGATTTCCTGCTGCGACAGCCGCGTTCACGTCACCTCGATCTTTGGCGCGGACCAGGGTGAGTTCTTTATTCATCGCAATATCGCGAATCTGGTGCCGCCCTATGCACCCGATGGCGACCACCACGGCACCAGTGCCACGATCGAATACGCGGTTACGGTACTGAAGGTGGCGCATCTGATCGTGCTGGGTCATTCCCAATGCGGAGGCGTGCAAGGCTGTATCGATATGTGTAAGGGCCACGCGCCCGGGTTGGAGGCGAAGGAAAGTTTCGTCGGTCGCTGGATGGACATCCTGAAGCCGAAGTTCACTTTGGTCGAAGACATCGACGATGCAGAGAATCAGGCGCGCCAGTTCGAGCGTCAGGCGGTTGTCGCATCGCTTGAGAATCTGATGACCTTTCCCTTCATCGAAGAGGCGGTCTCCGAAGGCTCGCTCAGCCTGCATGGTCTGTGGACGGACATCGGTGAAGGTGGTCTGGAATGCTATGATCCCAAAACTGGAGCATTCCAACAGGTCTGAACGGGACTCACATGGGGGGTAAGCTCAGGCCAGAGCCGGTTCAGGACTGGGTCCGGCGTTGCAGGTCAGCGGCGGCTTGGGTGTAGCCGCCCGAAGCCCCATCGACGAAATGCACATGATCATCCCGCATGGCAGAGGGCACGATACAGGTCACCATGGCTGCGTCCTGTTCGTGCAGGCCGAAGCGAATCTGCCCGGCCTGTTGTGTTCTCTCCAACAGGTCCAGAACCCGGTCCCGCACGGCAGGGCTACAATCGACGGTCATCTTCAGCCCGTCATCGAATTTTCGGAAGTCAGAGTTGGCGCTGAGCACGGACAGATAGTGATCGGGATCAAAACTGCCGGTTGGTTTGCCACGCCCGAACAGAAACCTTGCAATGGCGGACCCTGCGGTCAGCCACAGGGCGCGCAAGGACAGCGGGATATAGCCCCGCGAAAGACGCGCTTCGATCATCAGCCCGGGCGGCGGAAACTTCAGAGCGGGGCCGCTGACCGGGACCGGGTGTCCGCTGCGGTCCAGTTGTGCCGTCAGCTCCAGCAGTTCGGATGCAATCTGTGAAAACTGATGCGGTCCGGTGCCTGCAACGGGCAGGACAACCAGCGACATAATCAGCCCGTTGCGGGCGGGCGTATTGCTCCAGCGGCAGGAAAGGCCGGTCAGGTCCGGAGGTTCCTCCGTCTCTGCCGCGCCGATGCTGTAGGCACCCGCCTTCATCTGCTGTTCGGCCCAGGCCAGGTCGTGTCGCGAATGCTGTGGAAATTCCCTGGCGGCGCGCTCCGGGCATGTGAAGGGTCGGTGTTT